>JAFUWM010000141.1 GCA_017483425.1 Lachnospiraceae bacterium
ACTAACGGAAAGGTTGACCGTGAAAAGCTGCCGCCTCCCGTATATGATGACAGGGACAGGGAGTATGAAGAGCCGGTAAGCAGAACCGAGCGCTCCCTTGCGGAATTATTTTCAAGAGTCCTTGATCTTAAACGCGTTGGGCGGAATGATGATTTCATGCGGCTTGGCGGAAACTCGATACTTGCGGCAAAGCTTCTGTATCTGATCGGAACGGAAATGTCATGCAGGCTTAGCATAGGCGCCCTTATGGCTTCGCCAACGGTCAGAGGAATAGCCCTTCAGATCGATAATAAGGGCAGGGCTTCTGAAGATATAGATACCGGGGCATTGAAGATAGAAAAGCTTCCCTCACGGGACAAGTATGCCGTGAGCAGGACACAGGAGCGCATTTATACGGCTCAGACACTTCTTGGTAATGAGGACGGGACGTATCTTTTAAGGGCGGTTATTAAAACAGAGAGCCCCCTTATCCGGGACAGGGTCAGAGAAACCCTTTTCAGACTTTTTAAGCGTCATGAGAGCCTCAGGACGGACTTTCATATGACGGACGACGGATTGGTTCAGACGATACATCCGGATGACGACCGGTGGATCAATGATGCCATCAGCCTTTCAGAATGTGATACAAAGAATCCGGTTTTTGATCTGTCCTGCGCGCCGGTATTTAAGTGGATACTGGAAGAGCATGAGCTTACCTTTGTCTTTCATCATATAATAAGCGACGGCAGAAGCGAGATCCTTTTTGCCTCGGAATTTGCGGAACTGTACAATGGCATATCCCCGGATAGTGAGGGGAGGCTGCCTGAACTTCCCATACACCAAAAGGAATTTGCCGCATGGGAGGGAAGATATCTTTCTTCTGATCTTGGAAAGCAGGGTAGAGAGGAGTGGAAAAAGATCCTTCGAGAATATGCGGATACAGAAGAATTAAAGCTTGCCTGTGATAAGACATACAGGAGCGGTCAGGAAAGAAGAGCCGGGCATATAAAGGCGCTCCTGCCGGGTGACGCGGGAGAGAAGATAGATGAGATATGCAGACGTGAGGGAGTAACGCCCTATATGTTCCTGCTGTCTGTATTTGCTGTTATGATAAGCAGGTACTCCGGACAGCAGAGGTTCATACTCGGAACCGTATCCGATGGCCGGAGCGAACCGCTGACACACGATCTTCAGGGAATGTTCGTAAATACTCTTCCGGTACCGTTTGATATCGAAGGGGCATCGCTTTTCAGAGAGCTGCTGCGAAAGGTAAAAAGCAGGGTGATGTCTGTACTCGATTACCAGCAGATACCTCTGGAGGATATAGCGGCGGATCATGAGAAAAACGGCGGATTTTCAAGGACATCTCACGGACATCTTTTGTTTGACGTGCTGTTTGTAATGCAGAGCTTTGACAGGAGCCTGCCTGACATGGAGGGGGGCAAAGCATGCCTTGATCTTCCCGGAGACAGCATGGCAATGTATGACCTGACGCTTGAAGCAGAGAAAACCGGCGACGGGTATCATCTGGATCTTGAATACGATACGACGCTTTTTTATGAAGAAAGCATCAGGATCATGCTAAAGCATTACGAAAACCTCATCAGTGAATTTACCGGGTCGGATGACATCAGGGTAAGTGATGCTTCCATGTGTGATGACGCAGAAAGAAATCTGATACTTAATGATTTTCAGGGAGCCGCGCTTCCCGCGGACAGGAGAACGGTTGTCGAGCGGCTTCATGAACAGATTCTGCAAAGGCCGGATGATCCTGCGGTATTATTTAATAATATCCATATGACATACGGGGAGCTGTGGAGCAGGGCAAAGGCTTTGGCGGACAGGCTGCCGCGTAAGGATGATATACATGAGCAAAGGGTCATAGTCTATGCCGGGCGAGGTCCGGGAATGATTGTTTCCATATGGGGCGCACTTATCGCGGGGTGCTGCTATGTCCCTGTCTCCCCCGAATATCCCGAAGAGAGGGTACTCTATATATTAAAGGACTGTGATCCATCCTGCTTTATAATAAGTGATGCCGTGATCACGGAGAAGGTACAGGGAGAGCTTGGAGTATCCGGGATACCGGTCATAAATGCCGGGGATCATGAAAAGCAGGATCAGGGAGCTGCCCGTGAGCATAGTTATCCCGCGCCTGATTCCGCAGCATATATGATATATACATCAGGTACTACGGGCAAGCCTAAGGGAGTCATAATTGAGCACAGACAGCTTACAGGGATGCTTGACGCATATTCCGGTATTTATGGTCTTACTGCAGAGGATACGGTGCTGCAGTACGCAAGCTTTGTCTTTGACCAGTCGGTATGGGACATTTTCCATATACTTATAACGGGCGGTAAGCTGTGCCTTATACCTGAGAGTATTGTACGCGATCCGGATATGCTCGCGACATACTGTAGTGAGCATGACGTGACGGCTGCATCCCTGACACCGGGGCTTTTGAAGGTCATGGATTCTGACAGGTTCCCGAAGCTGAGACTTCTTGACGTGGGAGGTGAAGCGCCTGACAGGAGCCTCCTTGGAGCGTGGAGCGGGGGACGCACTGTATTCAATACATACGGGCCTACCGAAACCACTGTGAACGC
>JAFUWM010000142.1 GCA_017483425.1 Lachnospiraceae bacterium
CTGCAGCACAAGTTCCGAGAGATAATCCCTGTACTGCTGTGTAGCGTCAAAATACTGCTCCATCGAATCCGTGGATTTTGTATTTAAATATTCCGTCATGCTGCCCCTCACCTGGCTCAGTGAGTCTGACAGCTCTCCTATCGTTACATTCGTGGAATACACCCTGTTAATAACGTCTATGGCGCGGCTTATATAAATGAACAGAACGATATTTACGATCAGGATTATCATGGATGTCACAACAGTAAGAGTGACCATGTTTGTCTGTACCGTGGATTTTTCCCTGCGGGAGTTACTGAAGCTGCTCATCATCTTCCTCCCGGTTCTTTTCGCTTATATAATCGTTTATATTATCCGTAGTCACTACCCTGATATCCGCGGGCATATATTCATTTATGTATCCGGATTCCTCATATTCTTTAAGCGCCTCTATGCAAAAGCTTCCCATCTGGCCGGTATTCATCGTCACCGTCGCATAGATTATATTCTTTTGTATCGCTGACAGAATCGTACTGTTTTCATAGAAACCATAGACTGTGGTATGCCCGACCTTGTTGTAATCCACCAGCGCCTGACCGACGCAGGTGGTGTATATCTCGTTCAGACAGATGATCACATCCGGCAGCTCATCATTTCTCATAATAAGAGCGCTTATGCTCTCCTCCGCACCAAAGGCCGATGTGTCGGGTATAGCCATCGTTTCAAGCCGGAAGCTTGAAGATGTGTCGGAGCGCTCGATGGTTTCCCTTATGCCCTGATATATTATGTTCTGACTTGAGTCCTCGGCATCCGGACTCATAAGTACGAGCACGCGCTTAGGCTCGTCCGTTGCTATCTTCAGCAGTTCTTTCCCATAGTTTGTACCGAGATCGTAATAGCCAAAGCCAACATATGATTTCCTTGCCGATGATGTGTTATCGCTTCCGACTGTTATAACGGGGATCCCCTCGCTGTCGGCCCGGTCTATAAGCTCTGTCATGGCTTCGCTCTCGCCGGCCTCAACGATTATCCCGTCTACTCCCGCATCTATTGAAAGCTCCATAAGCTCGTACTTATCCCGGGAAAGGGCAATATTTTCGCCCATTCTCTCAAGATAATCCCCGTCCTTTTCAGCCTCTTTATCTGCTCCCTCAAATATCGACCCGTAAAAGCCGTCCTGCGGATTCTCGCAGATAAAAGCATAGTGTTTTCCTGTGATACTGTCCCTTTCATTCTCTTCGATCACACGGAACATGGTGTTTCCGTATATTATGACCCCGGCTACGGTCGCCGCGGTCAAAATGATCATGATCACGAATATGATGACTGCGATTTTTTTATTATCTAAGGCTTTCACTATATATCCTACGACTCCAGCTCATATACAAGCCAGGACAGTACCACCATTGCCGCCGTTTCCGTCCTGAGTATCCTCCGGCCAAGCGTAACGGGTATCACCCCCTTAGCCTGCGCTCCGGCAATCTCCTCCTCGGCATATCCGCCCTCAGGCCCTATGAATACCGCAACAGAGCGTCCGGGCTTCAGCCCGCTTATTATCTGCCTCGTCCTTGAAAAATCCTCTGCAAGCTCATACGGTATCAGCTTCACATCACATTTTTCCGCATATGACAAAGCTTCACCAAAATCCATTACTTCCCGCACCTCAGGCACTGTCTGCCTCATGCTCTGCTTTGCCGCGGCCTCTGCTATGCTGTTCCATCTCATTACCTTCGCGGATGCTTTCTTACCGTCAAGCTTTACCACGCATCTTTTTGATGCCACCGGAATCACTTCGGTAACACCAAGCTCCACGGCCTTTTGTATGACAAGCTCCATCTTATCCCCTTTAGGGAGTGACTGAAAAAGATATACCCTGACGGGAAGCTCCGTACCTGCTTCCTTGATGAAATCAAGCCTGCAGTGTACCGCGTCATCGGTAAAGCCCTCGATATGACACCTGTACTCGTTGCCGGAATTACCGTCCGACACGGATATAACCTCACCGGGCTTCATACGGAGAACATTCTTTATATGGTTATAATTGTCGCCTCTTAAGTTTATATCATGCCCGGATATATCAGACGGCTCAGCAAAAAAGTGATACATTTTTTATCTTCTCACAAACCTTCTAAGCGTGGGTATCAGGTTCAAAAGCTGCTCCGCGGCATAGCTCATTTCCTCCGGCGTCGTGTACGGAGACAGGGAAATGCGGATCGTAGAATCCAGCTGCCACTTTTCAACCTTCATTGCCTTAAGCGTTTCCGAAATCGCGGGTTTGTTTGATGAGCAGGCAGAACCCGCCGACACATATACGCCCTTTTCTTCCAGAGCGTGAAGCAATACCTCCGCGCGTACATCCTTTACTGAAAGAGATATTATATACGGTACGTCTCCTCCATTGATCCTTATATCCTCTATCGCGGAGATATCACTGATAAACTGATCATGCAGCTTCTGCATTCTCTCACAGGATGCATCTATCTCCTCATACATTTTTGATGCCGCAAGCGAGAAGCCTGCCACTCCCGGTACATTCTCAGTACCGGAACGGTATCCCTTCTGATGACCACCGCCAAATATAATCGGCGCAAGCTTTGTCCTGTCGGATCTGTATAGTAATCCCACCCCCTTGGGTCCGTGTATCTTGTGCGACGAGGCGGAGAGCAGGTCTATATTATCATCCTTCGGTATCAGCTTCAGCTTCCCGAAGCCCTGCACATCATCTACATGAAACAGACAATCCGGCTGCCTGTCATGGATCAGCTTTCCTATCTCATGTACTGGCTCTAACGCACCGACCTCGTTATTGACATGCATTACCGATACAAGCACCGTCTCCTCACAAAGCAGTTCTTCAAGCTGTGACACACTTATATGCCCGCTGCCGTCCACTTCAAGCCGGTCAACTCTTGCTCCGGCATCTTTAAGATGCGCCGCTGCCTGTGCCACGGCCGGATGCTCTATACTCGATATTATGATATGGTTTCCCC
>JAFUWM010000008.1 GCA_017483425.1 Lachnospiraceae bacterium
ACTTTGTCCTCGACATAGGACATACCATCGGCGTTAAAATACCTCGTACCCGTTATCAGATTGTATACATTTGCATTCTCACCCGCAAGCTTGTAGGCTATAAGGTGGCTCCTGTTATACAGATACGGGGGATCCGAATCAACTATACCGTCATATCTGTTCTGTTTCCATCCAGTAGGATGTATCTCGCTTATATCGCCTCTCTTCTCTGTAGGCATAAGCTCCTTACAGACATTTGCATATGCGGTTCCGCAGCGTCCGAGACTGTCAAGCGCCGAATAATATTCAAAGGCCTCCGTCGTCACATCTTCATCAGAAAAAAAAGGTATCCCGTCATTTATATAGACATATTTTTTCCCGCTGTATTCAGGAATGGTCTCAGGATCAAATCCCTCCGGCCAGAGCGAGCCGTGAGGGACGATCACGGCGCCTGTTTCGCTGTAAAAGCCATCTATGTCATCATCAATTTCCGTCTGGTCATTTGTCGTTTCGGACGCTTCGCTGTATACGCCGTCAGCCTGTACTTTCCGATCATATCCCGTATCCCCACATGCTGTAAGCATTATGACAGATATCAATGCTGAAATTAATATTATTGTGATATTCCTGTATCTCATTTTATAAACCTATAAAAACGGGTGCGATCCCGATATACAAACCGCACCCATATCATTCCTCTATTTATCTTCCGGATATTTATGACATATCCGTCCGTTTCATCAAAGCTGAGGGCCTGCCGCTACGAGAGCCTTGCCTGCTTCATTTCCTTCGTACTTCTTGAAGTTATTCTGGAACCTGCCTGCAAGATCCTTAGCCTTTGTCTCCCACTCGGAAGCGTCACCATAGGTATCGCGAGGATCAAGTATGCCTGAATCAACACCCGGAAGCTCTGTAGGAACCTCAAAATTGAAGTAAGGGATCTTCTTCGTAGGAGCCTTGAGCACGTCGCCGTTAAGGATAGCATCTATGATGCCACGGGTCTCCTTGATTGAGATTCTCTTGCCTGTGCCGTTCCATCCGGTATTTACAAGATAAGCTTTTGCTCCGCTCTTCTTCATTCTCTTTACGAGCTCTTCACCGTACTTCGTAGGATGAAGCTCAAGGAACGCCTGTCCGAAGCATGCGGAGAATGTAGGAGTAGGCTCGGTGATGCCTCTCTCTGTTCCCGCGAGCTTAGCCGTGAAGCCTGAGAGGAAATAGTACTGTGTCTGCTCAGGATCAAGGATGGATACCGGAGGAAGTACTCCGAACGCGTCAGCCGAAAGGAAGATAACATTCTCAGCCGCAGGACCGGAAGATATCTTGTTAACGTTCTTTGCGATCTTCTCGATATGCTCGATAGGATATGACACACGGGTATTCTCCGTAACACTCTTGTCTGCAAAGTCGATCTTTCCGTTGCCGTCTACGGTAACGTTCTCAAGCAGAGCGTTTCTCTTTATTGCATTATAGATATCAGGCTCTGACTCCTTGTCGAGATTTATAACTTTGGCATAGCAGCCGCCCTCGAAGTTGAAGACACCCTCATCATCCCAGCCATGCTCATCATCACCGATAAGAAGTCTCTTGGGATCTGTGGAAAGCGTCGTCTTACCTGTACCTGAAAGGCCGAAGAATATAGCGGTGTGCTTACCCTCCATGTCGGTATTTGCCGAGCAGTGCATGGATGCGATGCCCTTAAGGGGAAGGTAATAGTTCATCATTGAGAACATGCCCTTCTTCATCTCTCCACCGTACCATGTGTTGATGATGACCTGCTCGCGGCTTGTGATGTTGAAAGCTACGCAGGTCTCAGAACCGAGGCCGAGCTCCTTATAGTTCTCAACCTTTGCCTTTGATGCGTTATAGACCACGAAAGTGGGCTCGAACTCTGCAAGCTCCTCATCCGTAGGCTGTATGAACATATTCTTTATGAAGTGAGCCTGCCATGCGACCTCAACTATGAAGCGGACAGCCATTCTGGTGTCTTTGTTTGCGCCGCAGAAAGCGTCAACAACGAAAAGCCTCTTGCCGGAGAGCTCGTTCTTGGCTATCTCCTTAACCTTTGCCCAGACCTCCTCGCTCATCACGTGGTTGTCATTCTTGTATCCGTCTGATGTCCACCATACGGTATCCTTTGAGTTATCGTCCATGACGATATACTTATCCTTAGGGGATCTTCCGGTGAATTCGCCTGTCATAACATTGACCGCGTCAAGCTCTGTCAGCACACCCTTGTCAAAACCTGTGAGATCGCTCTTCATCTCCTCCTCATAAAGGAACTCGAATGAAGGATTGTGGATGATCTCGGTCGCGCCAGTGATGCCATACTTTGTTAAATCTACATTTGCCATTCTATAACCCTCTCTTCTTTAATGAAATTATTAATTGTAACGTAACTATATATTTTACATGATTGAGCGGTAAAATCAAGATTTATTCGGGAAGAAAATCGGAAAGCACGTCATACTCTGCATTTTCCTCTGTCCTGAGTCTGGGTGCAGACCCGTATTTCTCCTGATAGGCTCCGGAAAACTCCGTATAGCTTGCGTATCCGCACGCATAGCACGCGTCCGCCGGAGCAGTACCACCCAGTATCATCTCTCTTGCCTTTGTCAGTCTGCGGTTCGTTATATATTCATTCATAGGACAGCCAAAAGAGTTCTTAAAGCCATCCAGCATAGACTGTTCGTCCATGTCAAAATGCGCAGCTATATCTGATATTGATATATCTTTGCATAAGTTTTCATTTACATACCTTAACACCTCAAGCAAAGAATCATCCTCTGAGAGTTCCAGCGGCACAGTGAGGGAGGAGTCTTCCCTGGCTCTTCCGGCCTCTATCAGAAAGCTTATAACGCAAAGTCTGGCCGCAAGGTATGAAGCATATGATGATGAGCTTGTTTCAGCATCTATCCTTTTCATCATCCCCGCGAATTTGTCAGTTTCCTCGTCTCTGGGTCTTATCACATTACCGCTTTCAGACGAAAAGAGCTCGTATATATGACATTCAGGGATATCAAAATCCATCATCATGGCAGACGATATATAAAGAGTATACCGGTCGTACAGCTCTCCCGCAGCAAACAGCGGCTGATGCGGCACCCCTGTACCGACAAGGATTATATCTCCTGCCTTGATATCATACAGCCTGCCATCGATCATATATCGGCCCGCACCGTATTTGACATAGGTTACCTTATAAAAATCATGAAAGTGTATCCCGACCTCTGTCCCCAGTGTATCGGTATTATGGAACAGTCTGAAATCCTCATGAAGATACCCTCTTGATTCGACCGTCTGATTGTCATTATCCTTTCCCATGACTTCCTCGTCCGCCTCCTCCATACTTTTCTGAAATATAAGTATATCCAAATTCCTATGGTTTTGGCAATTCGCTGAAAATCTTTAATCTTGTCTTTAATACCGGCCCCGCAAATGTCGATATCACGATTTTTATAAGATCCAGGATAATGAACGGCAGAACTCCTGCGGCAAAGGCTGCCTTAAATGACATCCCTGCTTGGACAGAAAGCCACGCCGTCCCTAATATATACGGTATCCAAGTGGCTGCCTCCATGGCAATGATGCTTATGATTTTATTGTTCCAATATTTATTTAATACAATCCCGATAATTGCGGCCATGGGGAGAAATCCTATGATGTAGCCGCCGGTAGGCCCGAAAAGCTTCCCCGGCCCGCCCGTAAATCCTGAGAAAACCGGCAGCCCTATAAGCCCCATCAGCATATATATGCAATACGCAATGACTCCCCGTTTTGTATCAAGCACATACATTGTTATATATATAGCAAGATTCGTTAATGAAATCGGAACCGGGCCGATCGGTATGGAAAGCGGCCCCAGCACGCATATGACGGCCGCCATAAGTGCAGTGGTTGTGAGGAACCTTACCTTATTTTCCATCTATCCGGTACCTCCTGTCCCAACGCTCTTCCTCAGGCCGTGTCCAGTCAGGGGTCGTGTCTCGCCCCATCTCTTCAAGCATTGCCTTATCGCTTTTTATTGTAGATCCGCTGGTAGTCAGCATATTTCCGGTTATACTAGCGCTGGCTCCAGAGTTAAAAGCGTCCCTGCCGCTTTCGGTCATAAGGGCTCGCCCTCCCGCCAGCCTTATATCAGCTGTAGGATTGATATAACGGAAAATGGCAACGGTTCTTAGAATTTCATCCTCTGTATGCCTCGGTCTGCCCTCAAGCGCTGTACCGCTGATAGGCATAAGCGAATTGATCGGTATGGATTCAACCCCGAGATCCTTGAGCGTCAAAGCCATGTCAATCCTGTCGTTCCAGTCTTCTCCCATACCTATGATCCCTCCGGAGCACACAGCCATACCTTCCGCCTGCGCCCGTCTGATATTTGCTATCTTATCTTCAAATTTATGTGTAGTGCAGATCTTGGGAAAGAATCGTTTTGATGTTTCAATATTGCAATGCACCCCGGTGACACCTGCCAGATGCAGTCTGTGAAACTGCTCCGAAGTCATGAATCCAAGAGAGCAGCAAAGTTCTATATTTAAGTTGTCTCTCATTCTCTCGAATATCTCTATGATCTTCTCAAAATCCTCGGCCGATGGCCCGAATCCCGAATCAACTATCGAAAACCTGTCAACTCCCTCAGCCTCGTTTGCCTTTGCCTGATTAAATATCTCATCAGAAGAAAGCAGCCCATATACATCACAGGATGTTTTGTGAAATGCTGACTGCGCGCAGAATTTACAATCCTCTGAGCATCTCCCGCTCCGTCCGCTGATTATGGTGCAAAGATCAACCTTATCTCCGCAGAGTGCCTCTCTGATCCGGTCAGCCCCCTGTTTCAGCTCGTCTATATCAGCTTCAACAAGGCTGTAGAGATCATCCTCTGCTCCAAGTCTTCTTCCTGCTATTATCTCATCCGCGAGTTTCAATACATCCATATCCTGCTCCAATCGTTTGTTATAAATGTGACAAGGAGATATTTTATTCAATCCAGCTTGTATTGTCAACCTGATTTACCAATATGGTTTACATCTGTATCCTTAGCTGTATCCGCGACTCATCCCCCGTTTTTCTCTACACCCCGTACAGTCCGTAGCGCCTTCCCGCGCGTGAGACTGGCGCTTCGTGCAAGAATGCTTACAACATGTTATGATGTGTCAGGCTCACAGTGTTTTACAGAAGGGGAACTATGATATATTTTGCGCCGCTTGAAGATATATCGGGATATATATTCAGAAACCTGATAAACAGCATGTTTCCGGGATCGGACAGGTATTTTGCGCCATTTATTTCTGCTGTCAAACCCGGAATGAAGCACAAAAAACGGGAAACAGAGGATATTG
>JAFUWM010000143.1 GCA_017483425.1 Lachnospiraceae bacterium
GGGACTGCCGGTTCCGCAGGGCTTCACGATAACGACCGAAGCCTGTACGCAGTACTATGAGGACGGCAGGGAGATCAATGACGAGATCTTCGGTCAGATCATGGAGTACGTGGAAAAGCTTCAGGAGATCACAGGAAAGAGATTCGGAGACAAGGACAATCCGCTTCTTGTTTCAGTCAGATCAGGAGCAAGGGCTTCGATGCCCGGTATGATGGATACCATACTTAATCTTGGCCTCAATGAGACCGTCGTAAATACACTCGCGGAAAAATCAAATAATCCCAGATGGGCATGGGACTGCTACAGACGTTTCATACAGATGTACTCTGACGTCGTAATGGAGGTCGGAAAGAAATACTTCGAGCAGCTTATAGACAAGATGAAGTCCAAAAAGGGCGTCACACAGGATGTGGAGCTGGATGCGGACGATCTGAAAGAGCTTGCGAACCAGTTCAAGGAAGAGTACAAGGACAAGATAGGACAGGAATTCCCGACAGATCCCAAGGATCAGCTTGTAGGCGCTATCAAGGCCGTATTCAGGTCATGGGACAATCCCCGCGCAAACGTATACAGAAGAGACAACGATATCCCTTATTCATGGGGAACAGCAGTAAACGTGCAGTCCATGGCATTCGGAAACATGGGCGATGACTGCGGTACAGGTGTTGCTTTCACAAGAAATCCCGCAACCGGTGAGAAAGGACTTTTCGGAGAATTCCTTACGAACGCGCAGGGTGAGGATGTCGTCGCAGGTGTGCGTACTCCCATGAAGATCTCCGAGATGGAAGAGAAATTCCCTGAAGCATTCTCGCAGTTCAGTGATGTATGCAAGACCCTTGAGGATCACTACAGGGATATGCAGGATATGGAGTTTACCGTAGAGCATGGCAAGCTTTATATGCTTCAGACCAGAAACGGTAAGAGGACGGCTCAGGCTGCGTTAAAGATCGCATGTGACCTTGTGGACGCTGGCATGAGGACTGAGGAAGAGGCGGTCGCGATGATCGATCCCAGAAACCTTGATACGCTGCTCCATCCTACATTTGACCAGAGTGCTTTAGTCAGGGCAAGGCTCATAGGCAAGGCGCTCGGCGCAGCTCCCGGAGCCGCAAGCGGCAAGATCGTATTTACTGCTGCGGATGCGGAGGACTGGGCAGCAAGAGGAGAGAAGGTCGTGCTTGTAAGACTCGAGACATCTCCTGAGGACATCACCGGAATGAAGGTTGCGCAGGGCATACTTACCGTGAGAGGTGGTATGACAAGCCATGCGGCGGTTGTCGCGAGAGGCATGGGCGCATGCTGCGTATCCGGCTGCGGCGATATCGTGATGGACGAAGCAAACAAGAAGTTTACCCTCGGAGGAAAGGAATATCACGAAGGAGATATTATTTCATTCGACGGTACCACAGGTAATATATATGACGGAGCGGTGCCTACGGTTGATGCAAAGATCGCAGGCGAGTTCGGAAGGATCATGGGCTGGGCGGATAAGTACAGGACGCTCAAGGTTCGTACCAATGCCGATACTCCTCACGACGCGAAGAAGGCAAGGGAGCTTGGCGCTGAAGGCATAGGTCTCTGCCGTACTGAGCATATGTTCTTTGATGAGGACAGGATAGAAGCATTCAGAGAGATGATAGTGTCAGACACCGTCGAGGAGAGGGAAGAGGCTCTTACAAAGATTGAGCCGCTCCAGCAGGGCGACTTCGAGCAGCTATTTGAGGCTATGGAAGGCAACCCCGTAACGATCAGATTCCTTGATCCGCCTCTGCATGAGTTTGTTCCAAAGACAGACGCGGATATAGTAAGGCTCGCAAAGGCTAAGGGCAAGAGCGTTGAGGATATCAAGGCAAAGATCGAAAGCCTTGTCGAGTTCAACCCGATGATGGGACACAGAGGCATCAGGCTTGATGTCACATATCCCGAGATCGCGAAGATGCAGACCGTGGCCGTGATAAGAGCGGCGGTAAACGTAGCAAAGAAGCATACTGACTGGAATCTGGTTCCCGAGATCATGATCCCGCTCGTAGGAGACGTGAAGGAGCTTAAGTATGTCAAGGATATAGTCGTAGAAGCAGCGGATGCGGAGCTCAAGGCTTTAGGCTCTGATCTCAAGTACGAGGTAGGTACCATGATCGAGATACCGAGAGCCGCGCTTACGGCTGACAAGATCGCAGCAGATGCCGAGTTCTTCTGCTTCGGAACCAATGACCTTACGCAGATGACCTACGGCTTCTCAAGAGATGACGCAGGTAAATTCCTGCAGGCATACTATGAGAGAAAGATATTTGAGAACGATCCTTTCGCAAAGCTTGACCAGGACGGAGTCGGCGAGCTCATGGATATGGCTCTTAAGAAAGGCAAGAGTGTAAGACCCGAGCTTCACTGCGGAATCTGCGGAGAGCACGGCGGAGATCCTTCATCCATAGAGTTTTGCAATAAAATCGGACTTGACTACGTATCCTGCTCACCCTTCAGGGTACCGATCGCGAGGTTGGCAGCTGCGCAGGCAGCGATAGCGCAGAAGTAAGTGATTTCTAGCGGGTTTTCAGCTGGTATAAAGGCTGAAAACCCGCAATATATCCAATAATACAATGCGAAGACATCAAAAGAGAATGCTCATGGAACTCGTCGCGACTCTTGACGAAGCACATGCGCAGATTGGACAGGAGTTAAAAAACAAAAATACAGATACAGCATTAAGTCTTTTAGGCCAATGCCAGGAGTGCGCCGTCACTATAGGTGAGACTATAGAGGCAAGCGAGGGGGAGGGGCATGAAACCGTAAAGCTGCTCGAAAACTACTGTGAGAAGCTGTACAACATATCGCAGGATATCGAAACAGGCACAGCGAATCCTTCTAAACTGGAGAAGCTGTTCACTAAAGCGATTACTACGATCAGGAGCAGCATAGCAAACGACATCCATGAGACAATAGAGACAATATTCCTTCCGTACAAGGCTTCCATGTGGGACAGCCTTGAGTCGGTGTGGAAAAAAGCGGATGCGGATCCTGACTGCGACTCATATGTCATACCTATACCATACTTTGACAGAAACCCTGACGGCAGCGCGAGAGAGGAGCACTATGAGGGAGGAGATTATCCCGCATATGTTCCGGTCACAAGCTATACCGAGTATGACTTTGAGGGCAGGCATCCTGACAGAATATATATACATAACCCATATGATGAAGGAAACTATGTCACCAGCGTTCATCCTTTCTTTTATTCCAGAAACCTGAAGAATTTCACGGATGAACTTATATACATACCGTATTTCGTGCTGGCAGACCCCGATCCTGAGAATGACGCGCAGCTGGAGGGGATAAGCCATTTTATCACGGTAGCTGCAGTCATAAACGCTGATAAGGTCATAGTCCAGTCTGAGAATATGCGTCAGGCATATATAAAGGTCATGACAAAACACTCTGGCGAGGAAACCAGAGAGTACTGGGAAAATAAGATATCGGGAGAGGGATCTCCTAAATTTGATAAGATAGAAAATACGACAAAAGAAAATATAGAGATCCCGGCAGAGTGGGATAAGCTTATCCGCAAACC
>JAFUWM010000144.1 GCA_017483425.1 Lachnospiraceae bacterium
AACTAAATGACATTGGGACGCTTCCAGGTGGGATATACTGGAGAGGGCGGAGGCTCTGGGAGTGAAGGTAAGGCTTACGGGAGAGCTTCCAAAAGAGGAACACCTTAAAGATATAGTGGATACGGCTGTCACAGTGCATATCACGAATATGCTGCGTCATACGGGATACCGCACCGCGTTGATACGGACGGGTTCTTTCGGCTCAGTCTATATAATGGAACTGACCCAGGACGGCGACGAGAGTGACTATGAGATAAGAGAGACCGGAGGGCTTTCAAACCTGCGCCGTCAGGTGGAGTCCGCCGGAGGAGTGATGGAGGTCAGCGGCAGGAGAGGCTTTCTGCTTACGCTCACGCTGCCGAAAGAAATGACTGCGGGATGACGGCGGCAGGGGTATTCAGACGGAGGCATAAGGGCTTGAAAGGTATGAGGACAGTATGAAATACAGAGCACTCATAGTAGACGACTTTATGATGTCGAGACAGGTATTTGAAAGCGCGGTAAGGGAGTCGGAGGACTTCGAGCTCGCGGCATCTTTGGAATCCGCAGCGCAGGCTGTGGAGTATGTAGGCAGGAGGTATGTGGATCTTGTCATAATGGATGTGGTAATGATAGATGGCATCAACGGTCTTGCGGCGGCGAAGAAGATAAAGGACATTCGCCCGGAGACTAAGATCATTGTAGTCACATCAATGCCCGAGGTGTCATATATAGAACGGGCTAGGCAGATAGGAGCGGAGAGCTTCTGGTACAAGGAGGTGCAGGAGCAGCCGATACTTGAAGTAATGAGACGCACCATGCGTGGGGAGTCGGTATATCCCGACAGTACTCCCACGGTAAGCCTCGGCAACGCAGTAAGCACGGAGCTTACCGAAAGGGAGACGGAGGTGCTGCGTGAGCTCGTGGACGGCTCATCCAACAGGGAGATAGCGGAGAGACTCGGCCTTGGCGAGAGGACGGTGAAGATGCACATAGCGTCGATGCTGCAGAAGACGGGCTTCCGCTCGCGCCTTGAGCTCGCGGTAAAGGCTCGCACAGGCGGCCTCGTGATACCGGAATGAGGAGGAGGAAGAAATGATATACCTTATCTGTTTTGCCGTGACTATTATACTGATACTTGTGATCGTGGCGTACGGCAGAGCGGCAGGCACAAACCTTACGATACTTATCACTTCGTTGGCTGTAGGCTGCGGCGGATACTATGCGCTGTCCATGTCCAAGTGTCTTTCAGAGGCGCTGCTCGCGAATAAGCTCGTTTATGTTACGGTAACCCTTGCGCCGATGTGCGCTTTTCTTGTGATGTGCGGTATATGCAGGATGGCAGTAAGAATCGCCGTTTGTCCATCCGCCGGTCATCATACGATATCCCAAAGCTGACTTATGGATTGTGTGGTCATGGACTCTTGCACAAAGCTCGGTACCCTTTCTCTCAACAATGCACGGTATGATACAGCTCAGTTCCACTATAGCTCTTGCAGAAACCGGAGTAGATATGGATGTATTTGATGATGCAGGTCATCTTTGCTCTTGGTGTGGTCTGACTTTGCGGTAAAATATCGTCGTATCAAGAAACGCCGTGGCCACAAAAAGGCTATCATCGCAATATTTTGCTTTTACGTGACCTAAAGGCTGTCTTATATCACATTCAACGTTACCATTCTTCTCTTCATCATGCAAAACTCTGACTCGCCCTCTGTATTTTCTTTCTGTCCCTTCTTTACATTGTAATGAAGGATTGCTGTTTTTTTTCCATCCTCCAGGGCAAGGATCGTGAGGGAAACCGTCACATCTATGCCTGATGTGAGACTCTTCACGAATGGGGTCAACAGCTTGTCGGTTAGAGTTTCTCTTTCCTCCGCCGATAAGATCGACTGTGTTTCTGTAAGAATCCTCTCAAACGGAACGGTGCGGCAGAAAGGCACCCCTGCCTGCCGGACAGTATCCATCGTGGCCTCGCCTCGGTCGCGTCCTAT
>JAFUWM010000145.1 GCA_017483425.1 Lachnospiraceae bacterium
CCTATGGTACATCATACTTTTCGGCTGTTGTGTTCGTGGGTTACGCGGGACAGTTCGGATTCAAGTACGGTATAGCATCTACGTGGATCGGACTCGGTAATGCCTTTTTAGGTTCCCTGCTTGCATGGGTAGTGCTCGGACGCCGCACAAGGATAATGACAAAATTCCTTGACGCGAAGACGATGCCGGATTATTTCGGTAAAAGATACCACTCTAAAACGCTGAGAATAGTAGCGGCTGTTATTTCGTTTGTATTCCTTATACCTTACACTTCGTCGGTATACAACGGACTTTCGAGGCTTTTCGGGATGGCGTTCAATATACCGTATACGGCCTGCGTCATAGTGATGGCGGCGCTTACCTGCGTATATGTTATACTCGGCGGTTACATGGCTACCGCTATAAATGATTTCATACAGGGAATAATCATGATCTTCGGAATCTGCGCGGTCGTCGTTGCGATAATAAACGGAAACGGCGGCTTCAACGCGGCGATAGCGAAGCTTGCGGAAATACCGTCCGATGTGCCTGCGACCATGGGTCAGCCGGGAGCTTTCACCGCTTTCTTCGGTACCGATCCGCTGAATCTTTTGGGAGTTATAATCCTGACCTCGCTCGGTACGTGGGGTCTGCCACAGATGGTGCAGAAATTCTACGCGATAAGGGATGAGAAGGCCGTGCAGACGGGAACCGTCATATCAACGGCTTTTGCGGTCATCATATCAGGCGGGTGCTATTTCCTCGGAGGCTTCGGCAGGCTGTACGACACGGCGGCCATATACAAGGAGGACGGCTCGGTCGCTTACGATGCCATCATACCTTCAATGCTATCGACGCTTCCTGACGTGCTTATTGGTATAGTGATAATGCTCGTGCTCTCGGCATCCATGTCGACTCTTGCGTCATTAGTGCTCACATCAAGCTCCACACTGACTATAGACCTTATAAAAGGGAATATTGTTAAGGAAATGGACGAGAAGAAGCAGGTTCTCGTCATGAGGATACTGCTCATAGTCTTTATCGTGGTATCGGTCGCTATGGCGCTTAATCCTCCTACATTCATAGCCCAGCTCATGGGTATATCATGGGGAGCGCTCGCGGGTGCTTTCCTTGCGCCGTTCCTGTACGGGCTTTACTGGAAGGGAGTTACGAGGGCTGCGGTATGGGCGAGTTTTGCGTCCGGCATACTCATAACTGTCGTGAATATGTTCCCTGCGACTAAATTCATACAGAGCCCGATAAATGCCGGAGCTGCTGCCATGATCGCGGGGCTTGTGATAGTTCCCGTGGTAAGCCTCATCACTCCAAAGATGGAGCAGGGAGAAATAGACTTTGTATTTGACTGCTTCAAGGAGAAGCACATGGTAGAGCAGAGATACGCTCTGCCGGAGGATCAGGACTGATACTGATCCGGTAATAACATATGAAAGAGGGCAGAGTATACGAGATAAGGGTATTTTCACATATTGTACTTGTTGTTTCGGTAACGGTTTTTTCTCTGCTGCTCATCGGGATCAATCTATACGAGGGATGGGACAACTGGACCATCCCTCTTTTCCTTGCAGCCCCGCTTTTCTGTCTGGGGCTCCATATAACCAATGCTCTTGATGAGAAAATAAGGCTTTACATCTATGGCGTGATAATCCTGATCGAGATCTTCTATTATATCATGCACGCGGATACCATATACGACGCGACACCGATACTTATGCTGACCTTTGCGCTGTTCGCGATGACACAGGAGAGACGCCTTATCCGTGATTGTATCATGGTAGGTTTTCTGGGTATAGCAGTACGTCTGATAGCGGGATATGATGCAGAGGGAGCGAATGTAACGGCTCTTGATGTGTTAAAGGGGATATGGAACTGTCTTTTGGTGCTCGCGACCGGGCTTGCCGTCATGAAGATGCTTAAGACCTCGGAGGAATCGAGGGGGTTATTCCGGGAGCGGATCGGAGCCTTGAAGCAGGAGACCAAAAGAGCGGATGTATTCCTTGCGAATGTTTCAAATGAAATAAAGGCTCCGGTTGACGAGATCATAAGTCTTGCCGAGGCTTCGCTTGAAAACTCCCGGGACGAAGCTGCCGCGGATAATATGAGAAGCATATCATACGAGGGGCGCAAGGTTGCCCACCAGATAGGCGATATGCTTGATTATTCGCAGCTTGAGATGGGAAAGACCGTCATTGAAAAAAGCGAATACTATATCTCGGATATACTTGACAGCATGGTTTCCGAGCTGAAGATCTACAAGGGCATAGCGACGGAGCTTGTAATTGATGTTGACCCGAATATCCCGAGGGTCATGCTGTCCGACCCGGATAAGCTAAAAAAGATACTCTTTCATATCATTTTTAATGCCCTGAAATTCACTGAAAAAGGGGGAGTCTATGTGCGCATTTCCTACACCCCGCAGGATTACGGGCTGAATCTTAACGTGGATGTCACGGATACCGGTATAGGCATGAATGAGGAGGAGCAGAGGCGCATATATGATCGTTTCTATAAATCCGAAGCCGGAAAAGTGTCTGATGAGAGCGGACTGGGACTCGGGATGTCTATAGTTTCGGGCTTTATAGCAGGGCTTGAGGGCTTTATAACAGTTGAGAGCAAGCCGGGAAAGGGCACCAAGGTCCATGTGAGCATACCGCAGGAGATAGCGGACGCGTCCGGATGTATGTCCCTGGATAACGCCGAGAGTCTTGACATAGGACTTTATCTGCAGTTTGACAAGTTTTCAGATCCGCATGTGCGGGAATTCTATAACACTATGATGAAAAACATGGCGGAGGGACTTAAGCTCAGGGTATACCGCGTAGACAACGTGGAGGATCTTGACAGTCTGGTCAGATCACGCCGGATCACTCATGTATTTATAGGAGAGGTACAGTATGAGTCTGACCCATCCTATATGGAAGAGCTTGCGGAAAGGCTCAAGCTTGTGGTAGTCTGCGATGACGATTACGAAGTACCGCCTCATTCTGCGGCCATCCCTTTGAGAAAGCCTTTTTACTGCTTCCCGGTCATGAGCATATTAAATGGTGGTGCCGTAAATATCAGTGAGCGCCGGTTTGACGAAAAAGACGTAAAGGACATAGATGATGATAAAGTCAAAGAGCCGGGTCATGAGGGCTTTGATATATTAAAAGATGCGGGCATAGACCCATATAAGGGGATGGACTGGTGTCTTAACGATATCGAGGTATATACCGCGGTTCTACAGGAATTTGCTTCAGACGCGGTTGAAAAGCAGAGAGAGCTGGAGAGCTTTTATAACAGCGAGGACTGGGAGAATTTCATGATCCGTGTCCATGCGATAAAGAGCTCTTCCAATACTATAGGCGCTGTGTCTCTGTCAAAGGCCGCGAAGAGGCTTGAAAAGGCGGCGCAGGATGAAGATGCGGATTATATAAAGAGTAATTATCCCAGATTCATGCCGGAGTATATAAGGATTGTGGACGCCATAAACAGCGCATATGGCGCGGCGGCGGACGGCGATGCTGAGGATGAGGCTCATGAAGGATAGGATAAAGAGACTAAAATACTATCTCCTTGATGAGAGGGAGGATCTTCAGGACAGGCTCTTTGTACTGCTTACGATAATAGCGCTTGCCGGAATGCTGCTCGCTAGTGTCGGCGGACTCATCATAGGAGAGAATCCCGTATCCCTTTTTGCTACCCTGGGGGCATTTGTCCTTTTCTCGATAATAGTCTATATAGGCTACAGAAAGCATAACATAAGGATATCCATAAATATCCTCGCGGTGCTGCTGGTATTCTTTTTCTTCCCGATAGTCTTTTTTACGAGCGGGGGCGTATACGGCGGATCTCCCCTCTGGTTCGTTTTCGCTATCCTTTATATCGGTATGATCATGAGGGGCGCGCTCCGCATAATCTTTCTGGCCTGTGAATTTATCATAGCGGGGCTTTGTTATTATCTGCAGTATACGAGACCGGAGCTTGTGGTGCCCCATACTGTGAACGAGTTTTACGGTGATTCGCTGGGATCCTTTATTATCGTAAGTATAATACTGTCCCTGCTTTTTTCTTTCCAGACCTTTGCGTACCGCAGGGAAAATAAGATCACGAGATCACAGAGGGATGATATAGATTCGCTGAGAAAGGCGCAGAACCGGTTCTTCTCGAGCATGAATCATGAGATAAGGACTCCCATAAACACTATAATAGGCCTGAATGAGATGATTCTGAGGGAGGATATCTCTGACGAGGTGGCGGAGGATGCCAGAAATATACAGTCCTCAAGCAAGATGCTCCTAAACCTTATAAACGATATCCTCGATATGTCAAGGATACAGTCAGGACAGATGAGCCTGACGCTGACTCCTTACCGGTCAGAGGAGATACTGACCGACATAGTTAGCATGATGGAGGTCAGGGCAGAGGAAAAAGGGCTTGAGTTTGCCGTGAGCGCGTCGACGGAGCTTCCGACGGAGCTTCTGGGAGATGAGGTCAGGATCAAGCAGATACTCATAAATATCATCAATAATTCCATAAAATATACTGCGAAGGGACAGGTCAAGCTCACGGTGCAGTTCGAGATGAGGGACGGACTGCCGATAGTCATTTATTCCGTGACGGACACCGGCATAGGCATAAAAAAGGAGTCTGTCCCCTATCTTTTTACCGCGTACAGGCGGGCGGATGAGGATAAGAATAAATACATCGAAGGAACCGGACTCGGCCTTTATATAGTTAAGCAGCTCGTGGATCTGATGGGTGGCAGGATATCGGTAAACAGCCTCTATGGGAGCGGAACTACCTTTGTCATAGAGATCCCGCAGAAGATAGTTGACAGGAAGCCCATGGGTGAGCTTGATATCAGAAAGGTTCACAGGTCAAAATCCGGCAAGGGCTATCATCAGAGCTTCGAGGCACCCGAGGCAAAAGTGCTTGCGGTTGATGATACTTCGACAAACCTGCTCGTTGTGTCCAAGCTGCTCAGAAACACAAAGGTAATGATAGATACTGCGGGAAGCGGCGCGGAGGCTCTTGCAAAGACTCTTGAAAAGGAGTACCACGTGATACTGATGGATCATCTGATGCCGGGTATGAACGGAGTGGAATGTATGCATCAGATAAGGACACAGACCGGTGGTCTCAGCAAGGGATCAAAGATCGTGGCTCTCACAGCGAACGCGGGTCGTGAGGACAGGGCTTTGTATGAAAGAGAGGGCTTTGACGGTTATATGACGAAGCCCGTAAACGGCGAAGCGCTTGAAGCAGAGCTTATAAGGCTGCTTCCTGAGGAGCTCATAACCGTAAGGACGGAAGAAGCCGACATGGCGGAGCTTCCCGATGAGACCGCGGCATGGATACAGACGGATGAAAAGAAGAAGCCTGTCCTTATCACGGTCACTAGCGTTGCGGATATACCCGCGGAGCTTATTGATAAGTATGATATAAATGTCATTTCCATAACCATAGAGACAGAGGGAGGCTGCTTCAGGGACGGAGTGGATCTCGATACAAATGCCCTGCTCTCATATATGGAGGATCGGGGCAGGTCGGTACGCATCAGGTCAATCAAGGCATCCGGTTTTGAGAGGTTCTTTGTGGACAGACTGCAGTACGCAAATACAATCCTGCATTTCTCGGCTTCAAGCAGGGTTGCGGACACCAGTTATTTTGATGCTGCGGAGGCAAAGAAGACCTTTGACAATGTGACGGTCTTTGATACATGGCAGATATCAGGCGGACAGGGAATACTGGCGGTAGAAGCCTGTGAAATGGCGGAGCAGGGAGCCGAGATCAGGGAGATCGTTTATAACCTCGAAAGACTTAAGGATAAGGTTGTAACGAGCTTTATAGTCGAGAGCCTCGACAATCTGGAAAGATCGGGACAGATAGGCAGGGGTGCGGGACAGATAGTTAAGGCTTTCATGATAAGACCCGTCATAGAGATGGTAAGGGGAAGGATGAAGGTGAGACACCTCTATTTCGGTTCAAAAGAGCATGCGTGGAGGATGTATATAGGAGCTGCCCTGAGGGGAGCAGACAGCATAGATAAAAGGCGGCTTTTTGTGACCCATGTAGGGCTTTCAGGTGAGGAGCTGGATTTCATCAGGGAAGAGATTGAAAAGAAAGTCTCTTTTGAAAAGATATACTTCCAGATGGGCTCCCCCGGCATAGCGGTCAATGTCGGTCCGGGAACATTCGGACTGATATATCTAAGGAAGTGATACGGTGACTCTACATATAGTGGGTGATGGAGGACTGAAATACCAGTTGTAGAGCGTTTTTTGTTTTAATTAAAAAAATGTTGACATAACTATTTTTTTGGAGTAATAATCAAAGGACACGGGGATTTATTTCCGTGTCTTTAGTGATACAGAGGTTAAAATAATCTAAGGGAGAAATTAGTTTATGAAAAAGAATAATAACAGAAGAAAAGAGCATATCAGACGATTGGCTGCTTATTTTGCGGCGGCTTTCCTGATAGCCGGAAGCATACTTCCCGCAGTGCCCTCAAAGGCATTTGCGGCGGAAGCTCCCACGGGTGATACGGGCGCGGCTGCCGGTGTGGCAGCGACTGTAAATGCCGGTACGGGAACGGCATCGGGTGATGCAGCTACAGTTTCTGCCACCACGGTATCGAACCCGGCAGCAGCCGATGCAACAGCAATCGCACAGGCTTTAGCCGCAGCACAGGCAAATTTGAATGCACAGGCGGCAACGGCAGCGCAGAGTACGCAGACGACGGCTCCTGCAGCTTCTTCCGCGACTGTAAGCGGTGCTTCTGTCAGTACCGGAAATGCTGTAAATACACAGTCTGCAGATGCAGTACCGGCAATTCCCGTAATATATGCCGTAAAGAATGTATCGGGAAGCGTGGCTCTCACACCAGAGGAAGCAGTAGATGAGTCGTCAGTAAGCGAGCATCTGGAGGAGAACCTGAAAGCAACCGTTGATGCCGCAACGGGAACTGCAATTACTACTGAAGAATGGGAAAAGGTTCTGGCGACAGTTGAATGGGAGGAGGCTCCCACAGGTTTTGACAGTTCCAATACAGAGGATTATACATTTACATGGTCGGGTACGATAAAGGCTGGAACAGTTGTCTATGCGGACGCGACAAAGCTGAAAGCTGCGGCAGTGGCAGCGGATATCCCGGTAGTAGTTACATATTCCGTATCAAAGGCGGAAGCAAGCGTATCTGAATCCAGAGCGCCCCAGACGGGGGATGAGTTTAACCCCGGCCTCTGGACATACTTCCTTATAATCGGCATTGTAGTAGCTCTGTGTTCCTTTATCCTGTACAGAGATATCCACGATACCCACTGACCGATTGGTTTTATAGATAAAAACATTACAGATTAAATAAGGGGATCATCACATGAATATATGCAGATGATCCTCTTTTTATTGATCCCTAAATTTGAGTTTCAAATATAAGGTAAAACGAAAAACTGGTGCGCCTGCCAGTGTATATGGTAGAATAGAGAACATGGACATACATATACCGCTTGAAAAGGGGGGACATTATGAGGAAACATCTTGTTATACTGCTGATACTTGCGGCAACGCTTGTGCCGCAGTCTTTTGTTTATGCAGATGATAATACTGAAGGTGATTCAACTGTTTCGCAGGATGACATTGGATCCGTCAGTGAGGACATCACGGAAATACAATCGGATAAGACGGAGAGTGCATCTTCTGTATCAAATAATATAAACGATGATAAAATGACAAGCTCTTCTGGAGATTCAAAGGTCAGTGATGGAGAGACCGGCATATCCGAAAACGATGTACTTGAAGTGACGGAGAATAAGGGCGATTCGTCAAATGGTTTCGAGTATACCGGAAACACAGACGGAACAGTGACGATAACGAAATACAGCGGTGGAGGTTCAGGAGATCTGACCATACCGAGTACTCTTGGTGGTAAGAAGGTTACAGCTATTGATAATTCTGCTATTTATGGAGGGAACTTTAGCGGAAATCTTACGATACCGAGTAGTATAACATCTATAGCAAGCGATGCATTTTACAGTTTTTATTACATAAAAACGGTTCAGAACGGATCAAGTGAAAAAATAAATGTTTCCTGCTTCATTGACAGTGACAGTGAGTGTCTGGAAAATAATTCAAACAGCAGCGATTGGAAGGTTAACGGGGAGAAGATTGGCAAGGGCACATATACCAGAAAATCACTTCCCTCCTCTGATTTTGAATATAAAATAA
>JAFUWM010000146.1 GCA_017483425.1 Lachnospiraceae bacterium
AACCCAGGCAAAATCGCCTGTAGTTAGTCCCGAAAATTGGGAATTTAACGTATAAAGAGCGTCGCCTGCTGGTATTTATGATACAGAGTACGGATCATCATAGTAGATGCCATCTGAAAGATTATAGAATAAAGTGCTTTATTCCAGTTAAACAGGAGTCCTGCCACTATGAGGATGACTCCGTTTATCATGAGCGCGATATTAAATGAATCTATCCCCCGGCGCTCGGATAAGTATATCGTGATGAAGTCTATGCCACCGCTCGTAGCGTCCATGAGCAGACAGACGCTGATGCAGGCGCCGTTTATAAGTCCGCCGAAAATACTGATCAGCAGTATGTCCTGTGTGATCATATAATACGGAATAATATCCGTAAGGATACTTGTAAGGAAGATAACCCAACATGAGAGGATGGTGAATTTTTTCCCTATGTATCTGAAGCCGATATAGACGGGCACAGCGTTTATCAGAAGATTTATCACCGTAAAAGGAAGTCTGACTTTGAAAAAAGAAAGCGCGACCTCCTGGATCAGAAGCGTAAGTCCCGTCGCACCTCCCGGTATCAGCGCTCCGGTATGGACAAAGGTTTTAATATTAACCGCCATTAAAAGAGAGGCCATCGAGATCACGATAACCCTCCATGCCATATTATCCCTGAGCTTCTTTACTCCTTTTTCGCCCTTGATCGAAATATTCACCGCTCTGCCCCTGCCTGATCTGATACTGCAAAAGTGCGCAGTTCCTATTATACACCTGTTTTATGGTTTTCTGTAGTAGAGGTCAAAACTCAATCGGATCCAGTACAGGCCAGTCAAAATTATCCGAGAAAAATGCTGACATATATACGGGATAGTACGTTATATTGCTGTCCTTTGAAATATCAAAGCTTGTAAATACAACGGCTTCGGTTATGCCGAAATCTTTGTTTACAATGACATTATTGACGGCAGAATGTACATAATAATCCTTTCCGCTTTTGACTTCTACAGGAAGTATCCTGCCGCCGTATTCTATGACGAAATCCAGCTCTCCCAGCTTTTTGCTGTTATAATAATACACATCAAAACCATGCGATGTCAGTTCCTGTATTACCGCGTTTTCAAAGATCCCTCCAAGATTTGTCCCTGAGCCTTCAAACAGAATATCCCGTCTCATGGCTTCGCCGCAGGAGTATGTAAGCAGACCCACATCTGAGTAGTAAAGCTTCACCAGACTGCTCTTTTCATTGAGCTTTAAGGCGATTTTAGGCTCGGTGGAATTAAAAGCGTGCAGCACTACACCTGATTTATACAGCCAGATAAATGAATTCTCTATACGCTCATATCGAAGTCCTTTTCTGATATCGGCATAATTAAACCGGCGATTCTGTTTCAGAAGCTGTGATGGTATCCTGTCATAAACGGCTGTGAGCATAAGCTTTGAATCATCATCTTCATACTTGGTAAAGTCTCTTTTATAATAGTTTATGATGTCCCTTTGTATATCCCCTACTCTGCTTATATTTCCTGTATCTATGTATTCCTGAACTGCCTGCGGCATACCTCCCACCACCAGATATCTGCGGAATAAAAGCATCATTTTGTCATGAACCAATTCCCCTACCGGAACCTTATTCTTAAAGCAGTCTTTAATATGTACAAGCACATCCTCTGATATTCCTGAAGCGATAGCAAACTCTTCAAAATCCAGCGGATACATTTTTATCTCATGTACATAACCTACAGGGGCAGAACGCAGAGCCTTAAGCTCTATGCCAAGGAGTGAACCGCTGAGAATATAACGATAGCTGCCATCGTCCACCCAGAATTTGATCATGGTGACAATTTCTTTTAATTCCTGTACCTCATCAATAAATATTACTGTTTTCCCTTTTATAAGGCTGTGCCCTGTAGCGACGGAAAGATTGATGGTAAGATCCTGCACCGACCTTGAATTGGACACTGCACGCAAAGCATCCGTATCTTCCAACAGATTGATTTCAAGAAAATCAACATCTGACTGCTCCATACACTGTCTGACTGTATAGGTCTTGCCTACCTGCCTTGCACCGTCGATCAGAAGTGCTTTATTCTTCTCACTCTTCAGCCAGTCAAATATCTGTTTTTCAGTCTTTCTTTTCAGCATATATATTCCTCTTTTTGATGACTTCCCGCGCAATAAATCAAAATTTCTACAAATACGTCTTTAGAGGATTATATCATGGCGGTGACACTTTTTCTATATATATCCAAACCGAAATTGACACTTTTTCCATATTAAAACAAGTCAAAATTGACATTTTTCCTGAACATGTTGTTTTATGTCAACCATTTGCTCAACATAATACCCGGACTTTTGCTAACGGCTGACAAAATGTTATACTATTAATCAGTCGTGGTATAGCCTATGGGGTTTTGTTTTGGAGGTAATGATATGCGTATACAGGATTTTTGCGACATGGACAAGTTTAACGACATCATGGTTCAGTGGGGCAAGGCCACCGGGCTTGCAACGGTTGCCGTGGGTGATGACGGGAAATACATATCTGACTGCATAAACTTCACTGACTTCTGTATCAAGTATACCAGAGGCAGCGAAGAGGGCTGCAGGAGGTGCGTGAAGAATGACCAGGAGGGCAAGGGAGTATACGCATGCCATGCGGGGCTCATGGATTTCGGAATACCGCTGACCCTGCCTGACGGCACTGAGGTTGGCTCTGTGATAGGCGGACAGGTGCTGCCGGAGCATCCTGACGAGGAGAAGTTCAGGGAATACGCGAGGGAGCTTGGCATAGACGAGGACAAATATATAGCGGCGCTCGGGAAGGTCAGCGTAAAGACCAGGGAGGAGATCGAGGCATCCGCAAACATGCTGGGCGATGTGCTTAATATGTACATTCATTCCTGCTACAGTGAGGCGACGAACGGCAGGCTCCTGGAGCATATGACCTCAGGGATAAGGGACGCCGCGGAGCAGATAGAGAATATAAACAAGATAAACAGCAAGATAGCGGGCTTTGGAGGAAGGCAGAAGATACTGGCGCTCAACGCATCGATCGAAGCCGCAAGGGCGGGCGAAGCCGGCAGGGGCTTTGCGGTTGTCGCGCAGGAGGTACAGAACCTCGCGTCCGATATGTCCACCTCGGCCGCGGCGATAAACGCCGAGCTTACCAGACTTACCGACACGATAGAGAAGATAAGTCAGGATTAAAAAAATGTTGCATATATTTAGTTTATAATATAGTATCATTCTAGTTGCTTATAAAAGCAGATGAAGGAAGATTGATGAAGAACGTAGCAATAGTCGGTATGGGAGCTTTAGGGCTCCTCTTCGGCGGAGAGATAGCTGAGAATTTCAAAGGGCATACGGCTTTTGTGATGGACGGTGAGAGGGCTGCCCGTCACAGAAACGACAGCTATATCATAAACGGAAGATCGGTTTCTTATCCGATAGAGACTCCTGAGGAGTTTTTGAAGTCGGGCAAGGCGGATCTTATTTTAGTGGGTGTGAAATTCCCGGCGCTTGGTGAAGCCCTCGACCTTATAGCCCCGCTTGTATATGAGGATACGACTTTTGTATCAATGATGAACGGCATATCGAGCGAGCGGATCATAGGGGAGCGCTTCGGAGTGGATAAGGTATTGTATACCGTATCCCAGGGAATGGACGCGCAGAGAAACGGAACTGAGATCATATATTCAAAGCACGGCGAATTATTTATCGGGATACCGCAGGGCTCGAGCAAGGAGCTAAAAGCCCGACTGGACGAGGCAGCTTCGCTTTTTGATGAGTGCAAGGTGCCTCATACCGTAGAGCCCGAGATAATGTACAGGCTATGGAGCAAGTTCATGCTCAATGTCGGCATAAACCAGGTATGCATGGTATTTGACACAGGATATGCCGGAGCGACTAAGCCGCAATCGGAAGCATATGTCATGACAGTCGCCGCAATGCGCGAGGTTGCTGCCGTTGGGCGCGCAGAGGGCATAAATATCGGCGAAAAGGAGATAAACCAGTATCTCGACATCATAGCCTCACTCGATCCGAATGCTACACCGTCAATGGGACAGGATCGTCAGCATAAGCGCCTGTCGGAAGTAGATATGTTTGCGGGCGAGGTAATTGAATTAGGAAAGAAGCACGGCATAAAGGTTCCGGCAAACGAGTATCTCCTCAAGAGGGTGAGGGAGATCGAGTCTGAGTACGGAGGCTGACACAGACGGTAAGTCCGTAGAGGATACTTTTGAGCCGATGATCTGCAGGATGATGCAGAGATCGGCTCTTTCACTGTAAAGGGCAACAGAAGGGACAATTCAATAAATGAGCAAAGAACTGATAAGACTTGAGAAGGTGTCGAAGTCATTTGACGGGGAACTGATACTGGATGACCTCGACCTGACTATACATGAGAATGAATTCGTGACGCTCCTCGGCCCCTCGGGGTGTGGCAAGACCACGACGCTTCGCATCATTGGAGGATTTGAGAAGCCGGACAAGGGCAGGGTGTATTTTGACGGCATGGATATAACGGCGCTTGCTCCGAACAAAAGACCTCTGAATACCGTGTTTCAGAAGTACGCGCTCTTTACGCATATGGATGTGGCGGAAAATATAGCTTTCGGGCTCAAGATAAAAAACAAGCCTCAGGATTATATAGAGGATAAGATAAATTATGCGCTGAAGCTTGTGAATCTCGACGGATACGAGCACCGCATGCCTGGCTCTCTCTCGGGAGGCCAGCAGCAGAGGGTTGCCATAGCGAGGGCTATAGTAAACGAGCCCAAGGTGCTGCTTCTCGATGAGCCGCTGGGCGCTCTCGACTTGAAGCTCAGACAGGATATGCAGTACGAGCTTATTCGCCTCAAAAATGAACTTGGTATTACTTTCATATATGTGACGCATGACCAGGAGGAGGCTCTCACAATGTCGGATCACATAGTTGTCATGAATCAGGGCTATATCCAGCAGGAAGGAAGCCCCGAGGACATCTATAACGAGCCAGAGAACGCTTTTGTCGCTGACTTTATCGGAGACTCAAATATAATCAGAGCAACCATGGTAAAGGATGAGCTTGTAAATATACTTGGTACTGATTTTATATGCGTGGACAAAGGCTTCGGGGAAAATATCCCCGTTGACGTCGTGATACGTCCGGAGGACGTGGAGCTCGTGCCAAGGGGCAAAGGGATCATATCAGGCAAGGTATCGAATGTAATATTCAAGGGTGTGCATTATGAGATGGATGTGCAGACTTCAGGCTATGAGTGGCTTGTACATTCTACAAGGCTTTTTGACGTAGGCTCAGAGATTGACATCTATGTGGATCCTTTCAATATACAGGTCATGAACAGGCCTGAATCCGAGGATGAGGAGGCTATGGTTTTAGATGTTTAATAATAAAAAGACCTCGAGACTTCTCTCGTCACCATACATAGCATGGGCCTTTATCTTTATCATAGTCCCGCTTGCAATGATATTTTTTTACGGACTCACGGATGAATCCGGAGCCTTTACTTTTGCAAATGTTGCCGCAATCACGGAGCCCGTTCATGCAAGGGCGCTGTGGCTCGCTTTAGTATTATCCGTTATCAGCACGGTAATATGCTTCATTCTGGCATACCCTCTTGGCATGATACTCGCGCATAACAAGCTGTCCAGTCAGGGGATAATAACTACGCTTTTTATCCTCCCCATGTGGATGAATTTCCTGCTGAGAACCCTCGCGTGGATGACACTGCTCGAGAATAAAGGTGTCATAAACGGAGTACTTGATTTCTTTAATATGCCGGAGATAAATATCATAAACACGCCGGGTGCGATCGTCATAGGCATGGTCTATAATTTCCTGCCCTTTATGATACTCCCCATATATAATTCACTTTCAAGCATTGATGATAATGTGATAAACGCCGCCAGGGATCTGGGAGCTGATCCGGTGCAGACCTTCTTTAAGGTAACGCTTCCCTTGACGGTGCCGGGG
>JAFUWM010000147.1 GCA_017483425.1 Lachnospiraceae bacterium
GATCAAACGGTATCTCGGATATAAGTCCGAAAAGCAGCAGCCTGAACATGTACCGCCTTAGATCTTTGGTATGAAAAAAACCCTCCACCAGCAAAAAACAATATATGGGAAATGCCAGCCTGCCTATATATCTGAGCCACATCGTTCCCGGAAAAAGGACATCTCCGGTATGGTCTATAAGCATGGATATGACGGCTATGAGCTTTAAGGCAGTTCCCGTCATACGGCCCTTAGCACCACTATACTCCTTGCATATACGGCAAGCTCATTCTTATCTTTGTCATATATCCCCGATTCCCTGCCGTTTCCGGATGATAAGAATATCTCCCATTTCTTTCCCTTTGAAGCCTTGGGCGGATGGAACCTGTGTCCTGTCCAGTGCATGTTGTAGGCAATGTAAAAGTCCTCATCGCACTTGCCCGCCGCGTTCTTTTCATATGCTCCGGCATACATAAGCGCAAAATGTCTGTTGTAATTAACGAAGCTCTGATTCCAGGCCTGCTCACCATGGAAAGAAGCATCGGGAGAGCCGCAGGATATGTAATCATACATCTTCTTCGCATATCTTCCGCGAAACACGGGATGCTCTTTTCTCAGTGTTATGACTGACCTTGTAAATTCGTAAAATTCTTTGTTTTTATCAAGGTCTCCCCAGTCGAGATAAGATATCTTATTATCCTGACACCATGCGTTGTTATTTCCTCTCTGGGAATTGCAGAATTCATCCCCGGCTCTTATCAGAGGTATTCCCTGCGATAATATCAGAAGCATCATTGCGTTTTTCATCTGACGAAGCCTTAACTGATTTACCGCCTTTTTTCTGCTTGGTCCTTCATCTCCGCAGTTCCACGAATAGTTATAATCAGAACCGTCAGTACCGCCCTCTCCGTTCTTCTCATTATGCTTTCTTTCATAGCTCACCAAATCGCGGAGCGTGAAGCCGTAATACGTGGTTATATGGTTGATAAGAGCTGTCCTGTCAGGATTTGAAAGTATATGCTTTGATACGGTCCCAAGCATATCTTCATCTCCCTTCAGGTATTTCCTCATATCATACATGAAAGGATTATTGATCACGCCAATATTCATGGATACAGGCAAAGACCTGCCGTATACATCATCTGCGCTGAACTCGGTAAACAGAAGCTTCGTATCCGAAAGATAAACATCCTTTGCGATCTCCTTTACCGGAAGGTTTGCTCCCATGACCTCGAAACCGTCAATATCATAGGTCATGACCCAGTATCTCAAAACATCAAGGACAAAAGACGGAGCATCATCCGGCATGAAGTAAAACTGCATGATAAGCTCCATCTTGTTTTTGTGAAGCTCATCCACCAGATCCGCAAATTCATTTACCGGATCGTCCGCGGCGTACGAAGGCTTGGGCACGAAGTAATTACCGGGTACATAGCCCCAGAGGTTCAGCCTTTTATCCTCCCCCTGTCCGGTCAGCTCATTGAAATCATACGCAGGCTGTATCAGAAGCGAGGTTGCCCCCAGTTTTTTAAGGTACCCGATCTTCTCTTTCAAACCGCTGAAAGTTCCGGGATTTTTTACCTTTGATGAGCCGTCCATGGTA
>JAFUWM010000148.1 GCA_017483425.1 Lachnospiraceae bacterium
TCGTGTGCTTCCTTCTGATATTCCTCTTCCAGATAGTATCTCCACCGTTCATTTAATTCCTCAATGCTATGAACATGCGCCACGCGGATTTCTGCAATAAAGCTGTCCACCACCTGATGGAACTTTTCAATTTTTCCTTTTCCCTCCGCATTCCTGGGCTTCGCATGCAGGAGCCGTATCCCCAGCTTCCCACAGCTCTTCAGAAGCCGATCCGTGATGTATTGTTTTCCGTTATCAAGATACCCGCAGTCAAAGCTTCCATGCTTCAGAACCGCCTTATGAAAAGTGTCCTCTACGATTTCCGCTCGTTGATTATCATAAAACTCTGATTGCAGGATATAGCGCGAGTGATCATCGATCAGGCTGGAAAGATAGGTTTTTATCAGCTTCCCGTCCTTATCCCTGATCTGCGGCCCATACTTGATATCCCCCTGGATCAGCTCCATCCGATGCGGCCTGCAGAAGCGTCTGGAACTTGTCTCCCTCGCCTCCGTATACTTTCGTATCTGTTTCTTTCCAAGCCCTGCATTATACAGATACCGCTGCAGGGTGGATGCCTTAAGTACTCCCGGCAGTGCCCATCCCTCAATCTCAAGAATCTTGATGATCTGCCGTACGCTCCGCTTCGGAACTTCCTTCTTCAGCTGTATAGCCTGCCTTACGATCTCATCGTAATTATCCGGAAGTTTCGCTGACCGCCTCATTTGCCTGTTCATCGGGCGCAGCCCGTCAAACGAGTTCTCCCGATAATACTTCTCATAGCGGTAGAGACTCCGCGTTGTGAGATCATTTTTCTCGGCGATGGTCTCCCGCATCTGGGTACGCTTTGCATCGTCCAGATCCGGATCCAGCAGCGGCGTGATCATCTCCAGCCGTTTCAGTGCCTCTGCATCCCGCCAGTTTCTTACTTCTTTACTTTCCATAGGCTTTGTACCTCCTTATGGAGATACAATAACACTATGATCGTTTGACATAGAACAAAAGTCGGTGCATCAGTCATATCCCGGAGCCGCCCTTAAGGAACCTCCTATGTTATTCACTATCCGGCAGACCTTTCCAAGCCAGCCCGGACTTATTTCTTCGCGGTATTTATCGAGCAATGAATCCCTTGGGCTTTCTTCCACGCTCTCAAACCCATGGAGGTGGTATTCCACTGATCTTAAGTGCCCTTCCATCTGTTTCATGTTATATAAGAACCACCATCGCCAGTGCTTCATTGATCCATCGCAGGGATTCTTAAGGCCGTCTTCCTCGGAGATCACTCCATCTATCACATCCTCTATGACTTCAGCTGCGTATTGCTTGAACTTGATCATCCCATCCGTCAGCTGCCTGTGAAGCTTGCGGCAGCCACCATTCGTGCATTGCATACGGTTTATCATGTAGAGCTTTCTTTCGCCACCGATCTGCTTTTGACCTCGTAGTACCCTGTCCCTGTATTTCAGCATCCATTTGCATTCCGGACAGATACAGACTTCATCACTCTTTATATAAAAACCTGTTCTTCCTCGTTGTATTCTTCTGTATAATCTGTTACACTTACCATGGTTTTGTACCATGGATTCCGAAGGATTGTTACCAGCAAAGTAGACTCCCTTCGGAATCTTCCTTTCTATAGTCTGATTGACAGTATATCAATCAATCCGGTGACAATCCAGCAGATTAAAACAACGTCAGGCTACGTGGGTGCTAACAATAATGCATCTGATCATGATGCTTTTTTTTAGTGTAGTCGTCTTTTTCAAAATAGCCTCCTCCCTCTCCACCAATATGTATCGTAAACGACAAAGTTCTTTTTTCTTTGGCGTTTCCTACAAATCAATTTTAACAGAATCAGGATAGAAAAACCATTTTTGCCTTATCTTCGACGCCGTACCAGTATATGCATTCTTACGAGGCTCTCCGTTATATTTCACTGGAATTATAAAGCCCATATCTTTCCATGGGATATTCTGTTTACTGCTAATCTACCTTTGTATATTAATGATGACTTTGCTCCTTAACCTCAAGGCTGCTTAGGAAACGTGAGGGAGGCATATGCTTTCCGAAGCTGTCTTCTATATAGAACAGATGCAGCTTCTTTATCGCTCTCGTCATGCCTACATAGAAAAGCCGTCTTTCTTCCTCGATCTCCTCTTTAAGCACAGCCTTATGGTACGGGATCACTCCTTCGTTTACATCGGCTATAAATACCTCCTTAAATTCAAGCCCCTTGCTCGCATGAAGAGTCAGAACACTGACACCGTCTGAAACATCTTCAAAAGACGCCCCCGCATCTTTCGTATCCTCTATGGCCTTAAGCCACTGTTTTATCGAAGAATATTTGCCGGACTCAGTACTGAGGAGCCCCAGTCTGTTTAACGCGATACTGTCTCCCGTATGAATCCTTTCATAGCCGACAACTTTCATCAAATATCTCATCGCGCTTTTGGGATGCATTCCTCCCATCATTTTGATATCATTGACAAACCGCACGGCATTATCAAAAGAAGCCCCTCTTCCTCTGTAATAAGCGCAGGCATCCTCTGGCTTTGCCCTGTCATTTGCGAAAGCCTCACGGCTTATATATCTCATTGGTTTGTTTACTACTCTCAGAATATCCTCCCTTGAATAATCCCCTGAAGCAAGCTTCATATAAGCGATCACATCTTTAGCCGTGTCAGACTCATATATGCTTTTCCTTTTGCCGGATTTCTTTACCGGGATCCCGCAGCGTTCTAATTCTTCTTCAAAGTATGCGGCAAACTCGTTTGTACGGGTAAGCACCGCACAGTCCGCAGCTCCCGAAGCCTCTATTTCTGAAGCCATGGCCGATATCTCCCGCTCCCTGTCCGCAAAACACCTTATATCTACATCATTCCCGGTTTCATTGAATGCTTCATGATGCTTTTCTATGCGCAGAGTATTTTCCGCTATCACCTTGTCGGCGGCCTCCGCTATAGGCTTGCTGCACCGGAAATTCATCTGAAGCTCATATAGGGACAAACTTTCATGATCTTTGATAAAACCCTGCATTATATCAGGGGTAGCCCCTCTGAAGCCGTATATCGCCTGATCATCATCCCCTGCTGCAAGCACATTGACATCATTTCCGGCAAGAAGCATTGCCGTCTCATACTGTATGGGGTTTATATCCTGAAATTCATCTATCTGAATATACCTGTATCTCTCCTGCCACCTTTTAAGCACGGCCGGATCTTTTTCAAAGAGGCTCCTGCACTTTAGGATCATATCGTCAAAATCTATCAGCCGTAACTCCTTAAGCCTCTCCTGATACAAAGAAAATACCGCTTCATTCTCCGCCTCATCCGCCCCGGTCTCTGAGGAAAGGCCGTTCTTTTTGCGGCTTATCATTCCCGCCAGTTCATCCGCAAGCGTCCGCATGTCCGCAGTATCAAGCTTCATCCGTACCGCTATATCTGACAGGATCACATATTTATCCCGGGGCTTAAGTATGTTTGAGGCATTTAATGAAAAAGAATGCTTTAATATCCCATAGAATACAGAATGAAAGGTTCCGAATCCCGCTGCATACGCCCTGCTCCCGAGAAGCGTATATGCCCTTCTCCTCATTTCATCTGCTGCTGCGTTTGTATAGGTGATTGTAAGTATTGATGACGGTTCTATTTGACAGTTGTTTATCAGATTTTCAAGACGTTTTACTAATACAAAGGTTTTTCCGGAGCCCGGCCCCGCTATCACTATCGCGGGACCGTCTCTGTGCTTTATCGCGGCACACTGTGCCGCATACGGTTCATTCACAGGCTGTTCCTCAGAAGCTCTATTCCCTGCTTGATACGTATCATGGACTCGTCATGGCCGAGTATCTCCATAAGCTCTGTCGCCCCTCCGGGTGTCATCTGCTTTCCCGACACGGCAGTACGGAGCGGCCACAGGATCTGTCCGTTTTTGATCCCTTCCTTTTCCGCAAAAGTCTTGAATGTCTCATACAGACTGTCATTGCTCCAGTCTCCTACTCCCTCGAGAACCGGAAGGATCTTCTTTAGCTCTTCAAGAGATGACTCCTTGGTGGTCTTCATCTTTTTATGCACGTACATCTCAGGATCATACTCCGGAAGCTTCTCAAAGAAATCAATATGATCCTTTATATCAGGGAAAACCTCTATCCTTGTCTGAACCATGCGGGCTATCTTTTGAAGATCAAGCTCCTTGTGTATGACCTCCTTGATATAAGGAAGCGCCTTTGCGTAAAAATCATCAAAGTCCATCTTTTTGATGTATTCGCCGTTCATCCATCTGAGCTTTCCATAATCAAAGACCGCCGGACTCTTGTTCATCCTGTGATAATCAAATTTTTCTACAAGCTCATCAAGGCTCATTATCTCCTGATCGTCCTCGGGGGACCATCCCAGAAGCGCCACGAAATTCACGACGGTCTCCGGCAGGAAGCCCTGTTCTATGAGATCCTCAAAGGACGAATGGCCTGATCTTTTTGAGAGCTTTTTGTGCTCCTCATCCGTGATCAACGGACAGTGTATATACTCAGGCACCTCCCATCCGAATGCCTCGTAGAGCCTGTTGTATTTGGGAGAGCTTGAAAGATACTCGTTTCCCCTTACCACATGGGTTATCCCCATCAGATGATCATCTACGACATTGGCAAAATTGTATGTCGGAAAACCGTCACTCTTTATAAGTATCATATCGTCAAGCTCTGCGTTGTCCACCGAGATATCGCCGTAGATATCATCATGGAATGTCGTGGTTCCCTCAGTCGGATTGTTCTGCCTTATGACATAGGGGATGCCGTTTGCAAGCTTCTCTTCTACTTCCTCCTTGCTGAGACTTAGACAATGCTTATCATAAACCGTGATCTCCTTGTCAGTACCCTCAACCTTTGTCCTGAGGCTTAAAAGCCTTTCCGGTGTGCAGAAGCAGTAATAAGCCTCGCCCTTTTCCACAAGCTCCTTTGCGTACTTCATATACACGCCGGATTTAACCCTCTCTGACTGCACGTAAGGTCCGACTCCGCCGTCCTTATCGGGTCCCTCGTCATAGGTGAGCCCGGTGGCTTCAAGTGTCCGGTTTATGATATCCACGGCGCCTTCCATCTCGCGCTCCTGATCCGTATCCTCTATGCGAAGTATGAAATCTCCTCCCGCATGTCTGGTTATGAGGTATGCATAAAGCGCTGTCCTCAGATTTCCCACATGCATCCTGCCCGTCGGTGACGGCGCAAATCTTGTCCTTACTTTCTTATCCATATATTTTGTCACCTCTATATAAACGTAGTTTTATATCTGATTCTATCCGGTCACGCCCTAAGGAATCCACCGCAAGCGGTCCTCCTTAGGACAAACGATACCGCAGTAATCGTACAGCCATTTTATCTCATCCCCGTCAAGCTCCGGCACAAGCGCCTCACACACCTCTCTCTGATAGCGCTCATACATCTCCGTTTCTTCGGAGGACATCCTGCTTCTGTCCATCCCCCTGTCGTCTATCGGAACCTGTGTCAGATTAAAGAATCTGTAGAACTGACCGTCGTCAGTCTTTTTATCCTCTTCCACGAGTAGGATATTCTCCGTGCGGACGCCGTGCTTACCCTCCTTATAAATCCCGGGTTCATCGGAAATAAGCATACCCGGGCGAAGCTCTGCCGGTTCGCCTGTATTTTTCCATCTTATAGCCTGAGGTCCCTCATGCACAGACAGCATATATCCTACACCATGTCCGGTTCCGTGCTTATAATCAAGCCCCCGTTTCCACATATGCTCTCTAGCGAGTATATCAAGGTTCTGTCCCGTTGTTCCCTTCAGAAAGTGCGCGTATCTTATCCTCAACATCCCGCAGGTTACGTCTGTAAAATCAGCCTTCTCCTCATCGGTAAGCTCACCCATGACAATCGTCCTTGTTACATCCGTAGTTCCCCCGGTATACTGTCCTCCGGAATCAACCATGAAAAGCCCGTGCCTTTCTATTACGCGGTCGTGATCCGCTGACGGCTCATAATGGATTATCGCGGCATTATCCCCGTAGGCTGCTATCGTTGTAAATGATGGCTCGAAAAATTCCGGTATCTGCCTTCTGAATGAAAGCAGCTTTTCCGCGGCGCTTACCTCTGTTACTCTTTCATCTGTAGTTGTTATCCATTTAATGAATCTTGTAAGCTGGACAGAATCCTTGTGATAGATCCTCTTTATATGCTCCGTCTCTGTAGGATTCTTCACGGCTTTCATAAGCTGGATCGGACTTACACCGGATATAAGCTTCGCATTCTTTTTTAACAGCTTATAGCACCTGTAGTTGACGCTTCCCTCATCTACCAGCACCCTGCCGGATATTTTACCGCTCTTCAAAAAGTCGTATATTTCATCATAGGGTTTTATGATAGAGGCCGGATAGCCTGTATCCGCCTTTACATCGTTCAGGAATATATACGCCTTATACATGTCGATATATGCGTATGACATCGGCACCGGGGTATATTCGATATCTTTAGCCCTGATATTAAAAAGATATGCTGTCTCTTCAAGCTTTGAGATAAATATCCCGTCGCATTTTTTCTTTTTTAATTCTTTCCTGAGACGGGCGATACGATCAATACCGCTCTCACCTGTTATCGAATCGTCCAGAAGCTCTATGTCAGACCTGGGAAAATCAGGTCTTATAAATATTCCCTCTGAGAGATCCTTTTTATATCTTATCCTGTGGGAAGGAATGGCTTTTTTCAGCTTCTTCGCCTTTGCAGCGGATACTGTTCTCCCGTCAAAGCCCAGTACAGCGTCAGGCGGCATATGCTTTTTCAGATACTCTTCAAGAGTATCCACACCCTCCTCACCCGATTTCATGAGTGTGATGCCGCTTCCTGCAAGCTCCCTCTCCGCCTGGATGAAATACCTGCCGTCAGTCCACAAAAGAGCATTGTCACAGGTTACCAAAAGCTCTCCGGCAGACCCTGTAAAGCCGGAAAAGAACTCTCTCACCTTAAAGTAATCATTTGTATATTCCGACATATGGAAATCGGATGTCGGAATATAATAAGCATACACCCCCGCCTTTTTCATGCGGGCGCGAAGCTCGTCAAGACGTGGCATTACGCTATGCGCTCCATTATCACGTCTACGAGCTCTCCTACGTTATTAAGCCCCTGAACCTCTTTCATTTCAAATTTGATCTCAAATTCATTCTCGATCTCATTCATAAGGCTTAAGTGTGTGAGGCTGTCCCAGCCGTCCACATCAGCCGCTATCGTCTCATCATCAAGCTCGAGCTCGTCATCATCAAAAATATCCCTCGCGATCTCAGTAACCTTTGCCATTACTTCATCTCTGTCCATTTTGCCGCACCTCAATAATATATGTTTTAAGCTTATTAAACTTATCTATGTCGAGACTATACAACCCTTCTCCAATACAGTCAAATCCCATCTCATCATAGATATGCTCTACCATTTTATTCTTTGGCGTAGGGATGTATTCCGCTTTTATCCTTTTTGCCCCTTTGTAAACGGCTTCTTCCACAAGGCGGTTTATGATAAATTCCTCCATCCCTCTCTTTAATACCCTGCAGCTCATAAGCCATGTATCTATGAAAAACTCTTCATCTGTCGTCCTTTCCATGATGACGACCGACACAAGACCGTGGTCTCCGAATTTATCCTTAAGCATATAATACAATGTCACGTATTTATCATCGGATGCTATCCTTGCTATATCCTCCTCCGTATATCTCACTGTGCGAAGGTTGAACTGATTGGATCTTTGCGTAAGCTGGGCTATCCTCGGATAATGAAGCTCGTCAAAAGGGGCGGCATACCCTTCCATATCAAGGCTTATGAGATAATCATCCATTGAGGCGAACGCTGCCTCGCTTTCCCGTCTTTTTGCTTCCGCCTGATACATGCCCGTCCTGTCTGCATCCTCTGAAGAATACGACGCGGTTTCAAAAAGATTGCAGCCCTGCAAAAACGACAGATACTGCGCCGGATCATTCGGAAGCTCCGGCACGCATATCTCCGGTATCATCGATCTCACGAGATTTCTCTCAAACGGATTATCGTCAATAAACACAAGCGAATCCATGCCTATATTCAGGGTTTGCTGTATATAGCGTATATTTGACGCCTTGTCCTCCCAGTTCGCGACAAATATGGCAAAATCAGAAAGCCTTAATACCATTTCCTCATGCTTTAAGAAAGGCTCCTTTGCCGTATCTTCATTATTCTTGCTGCATACCGCAAGCAGTATCCCCCTGTCCTTTAGCTGCTTAAGCCAAAGCTGCAGATCTGTGAATACGTGTCCCCTGCCAAGCTCGCCTATCTCTATCCCCGCAAGGCCGTCATCCCCGATCACACCTCCCCAGAGCGTATTATCCAGATCCAGCACCACGCATTTTTTCACATGCCCCTGCAGCGCGCGGGTGACCTCATACACCTGACGGGCTACATACCCCCACGAGTCAAGGGCGATATTCACCTTCGCGTTATAGTAGAGTACGGGATCGTAAAATCTCTCATTTCCGAGTGATATCTGTATCGAAAGAAGGTCTACCGGATAAATCCCGGCTCTTTTGCTCTCTGCTTCCTCCAAAAGCCAGTTAAGCTTCCTTAACTGATAATTAAAGCTTACAGGAACCCTGTTTCCGAAATTTCCAAAGGCTCTGTCATCTATCTCGCTGAATCCCATCTGAAGGATCTCTGCTTTTGACCTGCCTGATATCATGTCCCAAAAGGAGGACAGTCTCTGCATCACACTGTCAGCAAAGCCCGATCTCTCGTCTGCTTTAAGCTCCATAAACTCCTCATAGAGCTTATCGGGAGCCAGATACAGAAGAATATAATCCGGATCAAATCCGTAGGTTTCTGATCCCGGATCTATAAGCTGCGCTTCTATCTGGTTATAGTCCGCATCATGAACCTTGAGGTTCATGCCTTCAAGATGCGCGTATCCGGATATTGTCTGCGCAAGGAACTGTGTCGCGCAGTTTCCGAGTACCGCAAGACGGTACTCCTTTCCTTCAGTCTCTTTTTTTGCCGCTTTTGTCAATTCCCTGAAACTGTACATCCTATTCTGTAAAACCCCTTATATCATCCAGCCTGAGCGGAAGCTCCCGCTCTCCGAATTCCGATATGACAAGATCAGGCTTCGCGAAATCAATAAAGTCCTGATCAATGCTGTAGCTCCATACAAAGGTAAGGTCAGAAAAGCTCTCCGCA
>JAFUWM010000149.1 GCA_017483425.1 Lachnospiraceae bacterium
AGCATGTGGACATGTGGCATACAGACGAACAGGAGATAGAAAAGCATGCATTTATGAATACTCCGAGGATACTCCCCTCGGCTATATGGACGATCAAAGATCTCCTTGATGAAATGGGGGTTCCGACAGAGGACATATCAAACGAAACGCCCATGTATATATTGTCAAATAAAGACAGGATAAACGGAGCCGGAGCAATGATGTACGACGGGATCTTAAGGAAATTTGCAGGCAATCTCGGAAATGATATTTACATCCTCCCGTCCTCAATACATGAGCTTATCCTCGTGCCCGAGTGCGATGTTATGGACCCCGACAGCCTCATGGAGATGATAGCGGATGTGAATGATACCCAGGTTTCCAGAGAAGAGATCCTTTCGTACTCTTTGTACAAATATTCAAGGGAAAGAGATGCCGTAGAGATGGTAAAGACCCTGCGGGCCAAAAAAGTTGCAAGTGCTTGACAAGTTATGGTAACATATAAAGACGTATGCGGGGAGAGTATGCTCTCCCCGTGAAAGGGATTAAAGCTTGCGTTCATAGCTCAGTTGGATAGAGCACAGGCCTCCGACGCCTGGTGTCGAGGGTTCGAATCCCCCTGGACGCAGTGGGGATTATATATATGGAGGATCTTAATAATGAAGAATAGAAGAGGCAGAGGAGATTTTGATATAAGAGATTTTCTGATGCAGCATTATCAGTATCTTATAGTGGGCGGATTATTCATTATCCTTGTAGTGGTGCTTGCTATCTTTTCCGCCAGACACAAGGACGGGAGTTCGAAAAAGGATAAGGATGAAGAGGCAACAGAGGTATCATCGGATACAGTGTACGATGAAAATGCCGAGATACCGCTTCCGGATGAGGAATTAAAGGTTGATGCGTATCCGGAGGTCAATGCTCTTGTAAGCTCATATTTTACCGCCATGGCTACAGGTGATGTAGCGACTCTTTCCGATATATGCAGCGATCTGGATGACGCGGCAAAGATAAGGATACAGGAAAAGGCCAACTACACAGAGAGCTATGATGATCTTAAGTGCTATACAAAGCCCGGACCCATACCTGATTCTTATATCGTATTTGCTTACTATAAAATAAAGTATGTGAATATTGATACAAAGGCACCGGGACTTTCATCGCTTTATGTATGTACTGATGATACGACAGGATCACTCTATGTATATAACGGAGATCTCGCCGAGAATGTGTCAAATTATATAAAGGGCGTGGCGGCACAGGAGGATGTCGTAGCGCTTCTTAGTGAGGTTGATACTGAGTACAATAACGCTATAGAGTCGGATAAGACATTGAAGGCATTTATGGATGCTCTTCCCGCAAGGCTTGACGAGGCAGTTGCTGCAAGGCTGGCATCAGGCTCCACGGTTGATGACGCTTCAGTATCGGCTGATAATGTCGAGGTGACGGTAAAGCTTACCGATGCCGTGCGTATAAGGTCTTCAGCCGATGATTCGGATACAAGCAATGTCATAGCAAAGGCAATGGCGGGCGATACATATACAAAGATAGGAGAGGAAGGCAACTGGACAAAGATCAGATACAAGGATACGGAGGCATATGTCAGCTCTGATTATGTCGAGGTAGTAGATACTCCTTCTGACAGCGGTTCAGAGAGCGGAGACGATAGTTCTACTTCGTCCGAGGGAGATAATGTATCATCCGCATCCGGCTCTATTACGGTTAATGACAGCGGCGTGCGAGTAAGGTCGTCTGCTGATACAAACAGCAACGACAATATCCTGGGCAAAGCTGATTCCGGCGAGACGTACACTCTTACGGGTGAGGTCGACGGCTGGTATCAGATAGATTACAAAGGACAGACCGGATATATAAAGAGTGATTTCGCAAATAAAAACTGATACTTGTAATATCTTCGTTCAGGGTGTAATATGTGTTGTGACAAAGGCGTCAACGAAAAGAGGTCGTTTACCTCTTTTCTTTGGCGCTTAAGTGTTTTAAATCAAAATTTCTTTAGGAGGGAAAAGCAATGTCATATGTAGATGAAGTGTACGACTATGTCGTAGAAAAGAATCCGGCACAGCCGGAGTTCCATCAGGCAGTCAAGGAAGTGCTTGAGTCACTCAGAGCCGTCATCGAGAAGGATGAGGAGAAGTATCGCAAAGAGGCTCTTCTTGAGAGGATCGTCACACCTGAGAGGCAGATCCTTTTCAGGGTTCCGTGGGTTGATGATAAGGGTCAGGTTCAGGTAAATAACGGATTCAGGGTACAGTTTAACTCAGCCATAGGCCCTTATAAGGGAGGACTTCGTTTCCATCCTTCGGTA
>JAFUWM010000150.1 GCA_017483425.1 Lachnospiraceae bacterium
CTGACAAGCTTGAAGCCGTGCTGAAGCAGGCCGCGAAGCTTCTCGCCTCCAATACAAACTATACGGCGCTCATAAGCTCACCGGAGACCCACAGGAATAAGCTGAAATTCCTGCAGCTTTCAAAGGTGGAAAAGGATTCTCTGCTCGCGGTCATAGTAGTAGAGGGAAATATCATCAAAAACAAGATGATACAGACCGAGGAAGAGATAGACGAGGACACGATACTCAAGCTGAATCTCCTGCTCAATACCCACTTGAACGGACTGTCGCTTGAGGAGATAAATTTAGGACTTATTACTCTGCTCAAAGAAAGGGCGGGGATACATACAGAGATCGTCAGCTCCGTGATAGACGCGGTAGCGGATGCGATAAGGGCGGATGAAGACCTCGAGATATACACATCCGGGGCGACTAATATGTTTAAGTATCCCGAGCTTATGGATTCGGGCAAAGCGACGGATATAATAAATACCTTTGAGAATAAGGAAGAGCTTGAAAAGATCGTCAATGCTTCCCTTGCCGAAAATAACGCGGGCAAGAATGAAATGCAGGTTTATATAGGTAAGGAAATGGCAAGTCCGGCAATGCAGGACTGCTCGGTAGTCACGGCAACCTATGATCTGGGCGACGGCATGAGAGGTACGATCGGCATCGTGGGACCGAAGCGTATGGACTACGAGAAGGCCATGGGAACGATGCAGAGCCTCATGAACCAGCTGGACGAGATATATAAGAAAAAGTAGCGGAGGAAAATACAATGGGTAAAAATAAAGACAAAAAAAAGCCTGAAACGGACGCCGAAGAGTCCATGCAGGAGGAGGCTTCGGTAAAGGAATCGGCAGAGGAAGCAGCGGAGGAGATCGCAGAGGAAGCGGAAGCTGCAGAGCCGGGAGAGACGGAGGAAGACGGATCATCCGAAGAAGAAACCGGGAAAGAACCGGATGCTGAGAAAGGCTTAGAGGAAAAGGAAGATCCTAAGGATAAAAAGATCGCGGAGCTTAATGACAAGGTAGTACGCCAGATGGCGGAGTTTGACAACTTCCGCAAGAGGACGGAAAAGGAAAAGGCAGAAACCTTCGCGAACGGCGAAAAGGCGGTTATAGAGGCGATACTTCCTGTAATAGATAATTTTGAAAGAGCCCTCGATATGGCCGGTCAGGACGAAGATAAAAAGGATGATCCTTTCATAGAGGGCATGGACAAGGTATACAGGCAGCTTATAGACGAGCTCGAAAAACTCGGAGTCAAGCCTATAGAAGCGCTTGGAGCGGACTTTGATCCCAACCTGCATAATGCGGTCATGCAGGAGGAAACGGAGGAATTTGAATCCGGAAAGGTCTGCAAGGAATTACAAAAAGGATATACGTTAAATGATTCAGTCGTAAGACACTCAATGGTGTCGGTCGCACAATAAAAAGAGATAGGAGGAAAAGACTATGAGTAAAATAATCGGAATCGATCTTGGAACAACAAATTCATGCGTGGCAGTCATGGAGGGCGGAAAGCCCACTGTCATAGCAAACGTGGAAGGAATGAGAACTACCCCTTCGGTGGTCGCGTTCACAAATAACGGAGAGAGGCTTGTCGGTGAGCCCGCAAAAAGACAGGCGGTCACAAACGCTGACAGAACCATATCATCAATCAAGCGTGATATGGGTACAGACCATGGGCGCACGATAGACGATAAGAAGTATTCACCGCAGCAGATATCGGCAATGATCCTTTCAAAGCTTAAGGCTGACGCTGAGAGTTATCTCGGCGAGACGGTTACAGAAGCGGTCATAACGGTTCCCGCGTACTTCAATGACGCCCAGAGGCAGGCCACAAAGGATGCCGGAAAGATCGCTGGGCTTGATGTAAAGCGTATCATAAACGAGCCCACGGCAGCGGCGCTGGCTTACGGTCTTGATAATGAAAAAGAGCAGAAGATACTTGTATACGACCTCGGCGGTGGTACATTCGATGTATCCATAATCGAGATCGGAGACGGTGTCATAGAGGTTCTTGCTACAAACGGCGATACGCATCTCGGCGGAGACGATATCGATAATGTGATATCAAAGTACATGGTAGATGACTTCAAAAATAAAGAAGGCATCGATCTTTCCGGCGACAAGATGGCAATGCAGCGTATCAAGGAAGCAGCAGAGAAGGCAAAGAAGGAGCTTTCAAGCGCGACGACCACAAATATCAACCTGCCTTTCATAACTGCTACGGCGGACGGCCCCAAGCATTTTGATATGAACCTTACAAGGGCAAAGTTTGAGGAGCTTATCCATGAGATAGTCGAAAAGACCGCAGTTCCTGTACAGAACGCGATGAAGGATGCAGGACTTAATAACTCCGATCTTGGCAAGGTTCTCTTAGTCGGCGGCTCAACACGTATCCCCTGCGTGCAGGATAAGGTAAAGCAGCTTACAGGTCAGGAGCCTTCAAAGAGCCTTAACCCGGATGAATGTGTTGCCATAGGCGCTTCGATCCAGGGCGGCAAGCTCGCTGGCGACGCAGGTGCGGGAGATGTGCTTCTGCTTGATGTCACACCGCTTTCACTGTCGATAGAGACTATGGGCGGCATAGCTACAAGGCTTATCGAGAGAAACACCACGATACCTACGAAGAAGAGCCAGGTATTCTCTACGGCAGCCGATAATCAGACCGCGGTTGATATCAATGTCCTCCAGGGTGAGAGGCAGTTCGCGAAGGATAATAAGAGCCTCGGACAGTTCAGGCTCGACGGTATCCCTCCCGCAAGGAGAGGTATGCCGCAGATCGAGGTGACCTTTGATATAGACGCGAACGGTATCGTTAATGTATCGGCAAAGGATCTTGGCACGGGCAAGGAGCAGCACATCACTATCACAGGCGGATCCAGCATGTCCGATGATGAGATCGACAGGGCTGTAAAGGATGCCGAGCAGTATGAGGCACAGGACAAGAAGCGCAAGGAAGCTATCGATACCAAGAACGAGGCGGATTCTTTCGCGTTCCAGACAGAGAATGCGATAAATGAAGTTGGAGACAAGCTGGATGCTTCGGCAAAGAGCGAGGTAGAGGCTGATCTTAAGGCTCTCAAGGATATACTTGCAAAGCACGGAGACGCTTCCGAGCTTTCCGACAGTGATGTTGATGAGATCAAGGCAGCTAAGAGCAAGCTCGAGCAGTCTGCGCAGAAGGTATTCTCGGCAATGTATGAGAATATGCAGCAGGCGCAGGGCGGACCTCAGGCAGGCCCCGCGCCCGATATGGGCAATATGGGCGGCTCTGCTGATAATTCAGGATCGTCTTCATCCGATGACGGCGGCCCTGACGTAGTAGATGCTGATTATAGGGAAGTTTAATCAAAAATGGCAGAACAAAAGAGAGATTACTATGAGGTGCTCGGAGTTGACAAAGGAGCCGACGAAGAGACACTGAAAAAAGCATATAGGAAGCTCGCTAAGAAATACCATCCGGACGCAAATCCCGGCGACAAGAATGCCGAGGCCAAGTTCAAGGAGGCATCAGAGGCGTATGCCGTCCTTTCGGATCCCGACAAGCGTCGTCAGTACGACCAGTTTGGCCATGCGGCGTTTGACGGGCCCGGAGGAGGCGGCGGATTCGGCGGGTTCGGCGATTTCAGCTCTATGGATTTCACGGATATGTTTGGAGATATATTCGGAGATCTGTTTGGCGGAAGGAGCAGGGCTAACCGAACCGGTCCGAGGAAGGGAGCGAACTTACGCACAGCGGTACGCATTTCCTTTGAGGAAGCAGTGTTTGGCTGTGAGAAGGAGATAGAGCTTACCTTGAAGGATGAGTGTCCTAAGTGCAAGGGTACGGGCTGCAAACCCGGAACGAGCAAGACTACCTGCGGAAAATGCGGCGGAAGAGGCCAGATCGTATTCACGCAGCAGTCGCTCTTTGGCACGGTTCAGAACGTACAGACGTGTCCCGACTGTCAGGGTACGGGTCAGGTCATCAAGGATAAATGCCCGGACTGTTATGGCACAGGCTATATTGCGTCCAAGAAAAAGATACAGGTTTCCATACCTGCAGGAATAGATAACGGTCAGGCGGTACGCATAAGGGACAAGGGAGAGCCCGGAACGAACGGAGGTCCGAGAGGCGACCTTCTGGTAGAAGTCGATGTCGCGAGACATCCCATATTCCAGCGCCGCGACATGGATATTTATTCCACGGCTCCGATCTCATATGCGCAGGCAGCGTTAGGCGGGGATGTGATGATAGATACTGTAGACGGGAAAGTCGTCTACAATGTAAAGGCCGGAACACAGACCGATACGAGAGTCAGGTTAAAGGGTAAGGGAGTACCCTCGCTCAGAAACTCCAATACGAGAGGGGATCAGTATGTGACCCTTATAGTCCAGGTACCTACGGGGCTTAATAATCAGGCAAAAGACCTTCTGCGCCAGTTTGATTCGGTTACGGGCGATTCGCTGAACTATGTCGCAAAGCACGAAGGCGACGCCGCCAAGGAGAACGCCAAGGGCAAGAAGAAAAAAGGAATGTTTAAGTAGATCATGTTCAGATCATTCCTTATAAAATACGGTGAGATAGGCGTCAAGGGCAAAAACAGATATGTGTTTGAGGATGCCCTGATGAAACAGATAAAATATGCGCTGCGCAAGGTGGATGGTGAATTTGCCGTTACAAAAGATAAAGGCGGGCGCATATTTGTTGAGGTAAAAAGCGTGGAATTCGACTATGACGCGGTTATTAACGCGCTGCAGCATGTGTTCGGGATCATCGCTTTTTGTCCTGTAGTCCATGTAGAGGATATTTCCATCGAAAATCTCAGGGCTGAGATCGTTAAATATGTTGACGAGGTCTTTGAGGATAAAAATTTTTCATTCAAGATCAATACAAGGCGGGCGCATAAATCATACCCTATGACATCAATGGAAGTGGATGCTTCTCTTGGTGAAGCTGTCCTTATGGCTTATCCCGAAACCCGTGTGGACGTACATGCCCCTGAGGTCGATATAAGGGTTGAGATCCGGGATATAGTACATATTTATTCCAAAGAGATACCGGGAACAGGCGGTATGCCAGTGGGCACAAACGGCAAGACGATGCTGCTTTTGTCCGGAGGGATAGACTCTCCGGTAGCGGGATATATGACCGCAAAACGAGGGGTTATAATAGACGCGGTCTACTTCCACGCTCCGCCGTATACTTCCGACAGGGCGAAGCAGAAGGTCATAGACCTTGCAAAGCAGGTAGCGGAATATGCGGGACCGGTTTATCTGCATATAATCAATTTCACGGATATCCAGCTCGCAATTTACGAAAAATGTCCTCATGACGAGCTTACCATCATCATGAGACGCTACATGATGAGGATAGCGGAGCATCTGGCTAAGGAAAATGACTGTCTGGGACTCGTGACAGGGGAATCCATAGGCCAGGTTGCATCCCAGACCCTGCAGTCTCTGTATGTCACGGATGCCGCAGTGAGATCCATGCCTGTGTACAGACCCCTTGTGGGAATGGACAAGCAGGAGATCATAGACCTTTCAGAAAAAATAGGAACCTATGAAACCTCAATATTGCCGTATGAGGACTGCTGTACTATATTTGTGGCAAAGCATCCCGTCACCAAACCTAAGCTTTCGATAATTGAAAGATCCGAAAGGAAGCTTGATGATGTGATAGACGGCCTTTTAGAGGAGGCTTTGGCTGCGGATGAGCTCGTTATCGTCGGAAAAGACTGACCGCATACAGGTTTTTGTTTTCTCAATGCTCCTTGGGGCATTTCTTTTTATACTCATATATGGTCCCTATGTGCTGAATCCTTTTTACGATGACTGGATATTTATGACAGGAGAGAGGGATCTGCCTCAGCATTATCTTGGCTTCTGCCTATACAGGTCAAGCCCCTGGCAGTTTCCGCTGGGACTTGTGACTACGGCGTCATTTCCCCATGATATGTCAGTAATATATACCGATGCGATACCGCTTTTTGCGTTTGTAGGAAAGCTGCTGGATCCGGTGCTTCCGCATACCTTTCAGTACCTGGGGATATTCGGTTTGCTTTCAATGGCTCTGACCGGAGGTATGGGAGCGCTGATCGTTTATGAATATACCAAAAAAAAGTATGTGGCGATCCTCTCATCCGTGCTTTATTCCATGAGCTGGGTGCTGCTTTACAGGATGTTTTATCATACCTCGCTTACCTCCCACTGGCTTTTCCTGCTGGCATTTTATCTTTGGATCAGACTGGACTTAAAAGAGCATGCTTCCCTTAACTGTATTGCTTTTTTTGTTCTTTCCGTCATTTCGATGCTCATACATCCTTATATATGGGCTATGTGCGGCGGAATCATAGCAA
>JAFUWM010000151.1 GCA_017483425.1 Lachnospiraceae bacterium
CCCATGAAAGATGCGCACATGAATACAAGAGCTGACAGTATGCATAGCACCACACCGTTTCCTGCCGCGCTGTCCGCCTCATCGAACTTCTTTTCCCCCAAAGCTTTGGAAAGCATTGCGTTGATACCCACGCCGGTACCGCCTGCAACCGCAAACATGAGATTCTGCATGGGAAAAGCAAGCGTAACCCCCGTAAGCGCTTCCTCTGAAAGCTGCGCCACAAAAACTGAATCAACGATATTATACAGCGCCTGCACAAGCATCGATATCATCATCGGAAGTGACATCGTGACTATGAGTTTCTTTACGGGCATCACGCCCATCTTATTTTCATGCATGGCTATTTCTTATTGAAAGCTGCGCGTTTCCTCAGCGTCGGATCCAGTATCTTTTTCCTGATCCTGAGAGACTCGGGTGTGACCTCCAAAAGCTCGTCATTATCTATGAAATCAAGACACTGCTCCAGCGACATGATGACGGGCGGTACCAGACGTAAAGCCTCGTCCGAGCTTGATGTGCGCGTATTTGTCAGATGCTTTGTCTTACATACATTGACTTCTATATCGTCCGACTTCGGATTGGACCCTATGACCATCCCGGAGTACACGGCTGTTCCGGGGCCTATAAAGAGCGACCCCCTCTCCTGCGCGTTGAAAAGCCCGTAAGGAACTGCCTCTCCGGCCTCAAACGCTATGAGGGAGCCGGTCTTGCGGTATGCTATGTCGCCTTTATACGGAGCATATCCGTCAAATATCGTATTGATTATGCCGTTTCCTTTCGTTTCCGTCAGAAACGGCCCCCGGAATCCTATGAGCCCTCTGGACGGGATCCTGAATTCAAGCCTTGTATATCCTCCTGCGATAGAGTTCATACCGAGAAGCTCTCCCTTTCTCTCGGAAAGTGAGGATATCACCGTCCCGGTAAACTCATCGGGCACATCTACATAAGCAAGCTCCACAGGCTCCAGAGTCTTTCCCGCTTCATCTTTTTGATATATCACCTCCGCCTTGGATACCGCGAACTCATATCCCTCACGTCGCATGGTCTCTATAAGGACTGACAGATGCAGCTCCCCTCTTCCCGACACCTTAAAGGTATCTGTCGAATCAGTCTCCTCGACTCTCAGTGATACATCGGTATTAAGCTCTCTTAACAGCCTGTCCTTTATATGCCTCGAGGTGACATATTTGCCTTCCTTGCCGGCGAGAGGACTGTCATTTACTATAAAGTTCATGGATATCGTAGGGTCGGATATCTTCTGGAAAGGTATCGCCTCCGGATCCTCCGGTGAACAGAGCGTATCCCCGATCTTGATATCGGCTATTCCAGAGATTGCGACTATCTGACCTATGGATGCTTCTTCGACATCTACTTTTTTCAAGCCTTCAAACTCATACAGCTTGCTGATCTTTACCTTTTCTCTCCGGTTTTCATCATGGTGGTTGACGATCACGGCTTCCTGATTGAGTTTCACGGTTCCGCTGTCCACTTTGCCTATACCTATACGCCCTACATACTCATTATAGTCAATCGTTGATATGAGTATCTGTACCGGCGCCTCAGGATCGCCCTCAGGGGCAGGAATATATGACACTATCGTATCAAACAGCGCCGTCATATCTTCGCCCTGCTCTGCCGCATCCATGGAGGATGTCCCGTTTTTTGCCGAGGTAAATACAAACGGACAGTCAAGCTGCGCATCGGACGCTCCGAGATCCATAAGGAGCTCCAGCACCTCATCCACAACCTCATCAGGCCTTGCCCCGTCCCTGTCTATCTTGTTCACGCAGGATATGACCGGCAGATCGAGCGAAAGCGCCTTCATGAGCACAAACTTTGTCTGCGGCATGACCCCCTCAAAGGCATCGACTAAAAGTACCACTCCGTCAACCATTTTGAGTATCCGCTCAACCTCGCCCCCGAAATCCGCATGTCCGGGGGTGTCTATAATATTGATCCTGGTATCTTTGTACTGTACTGATGTGTTCTTTGAGAGAATCGTGATCCCTCTCTCTCTCTCGAGGTCATTGGAGTCCATGACTCTTTCGACTACTTCCTGATTTTCCCTGAATACCCCGCTCTGTCTTAAAAGCGCATCAACCAACGTTGTCTTGCCGTGATCTACATGCGCGATTATCGCTACATTTCTGATATCATCTCTCTTTTCCGTCATCTGTATGTATCTGATCTCCGTTCATTTTATTTCGTACCGCTCCCAATATCATCCGGATTTCCCGTGCGTTCTATGGCATCTATCGCCTCATAGGCAAGGTCAAACATCTGCGCCATCTCTTTCGCCTCGGATGTTCCCATTTTATTATATTTTGCCGCCTGATCGGCAAAGTAATTCTTGGCTCGGAATATGGACATCTTTGAAAACATCTTGCCATGGCTATAGTAGGTTCCCGTCCCCGAGTCCCATTTACTCTCGCTGAATTTCTTTAAGTCATGCTCCGTAGCTCCCGCAGTGGCAGCAAGCGCCGTTATTATATCCTCTCTGGAATTAAAGTTTTTTCTTACAGCCATGAACCTGTCCCTCCTCCAAAACGATCCTAGAGCCCCAGAATAGCTGTGGCAAAAGTAAAGTATACCAAAAGCGCTACCGCATCTACAATAGTCGTGATAAAAGGTGAAGCCATTACCGCGGGATCAAGCCCTACTTTCTTTGAAACCATGGGGAGCATGGCTCCGATAAGCTTCGCTACAAAAACCGTAGCCACAAGTGTCAGGCAGACGACAAGGGCAACTGTCATGGAGACCCTGTCCACAATCTGCAGTTTCACAAAATTTGCTGCCGCAAGCGTAAGCCCCGCAAGTACCGCGACCCTCATTTCCTTCCACACGACCTTAAAGAAATCCGCAAACTCAATCTCATCAAGCGACAATGCCCTGATTATCGTAACACTGGTCTGACTGCCGGCATTTCCCGAAGTATCCATTATCATGGGAATAAACGCCGTCAGCACTATATATGCCCCCAAAGCATCCTCATAATGGGTTATGATCGTTCCCGTGAATGTCGCGGAAACCATGAGGAAAAGCAGCCATATGATACGTTTTTTCCAAAGCTCGACTACAGAGGTTCGCAGGTACGGCTTCTGCTGGTCTGTCGGCATGATAGCTGCCATCTTCTCGATATCCTCAGTGGTCTCTTCCTGAATGATATCCATGATATCGTCGACGGTTATGATACCGACCAGCCTGTCTTCCTTATCCACGACCGGCATCGAATTAAAGTCATATTTAAGGAACTGCTTTGCTACCTCCTCCTGATCGTCCAGCGTATGTACCGCTATGACATTTTCATTCATTATCGAACCGACGGTCTCTTCCGGATCCGCGATTATAAGATACCTTAAAGCCGCCGTACCTATAAGCTTCCTTTTATCATCTATGACATAGCAGGTATATATCGTCTCTGAATCAAGGCCTATATTCCTGATCCGATCCATACACTTGCCTATAGTCCAGTTAGCCTTCAAGTCCACATACTCGACTGTCATTATCGAGCCTGCGGAATCATCCGGGAACTTGAGCAGGTGGTTGATATCCCTCCTCGTCTCCGCTGTCGTATGCGCCAGAAGCCTCTTTACCACATTCGCGGGCATTTCCTCCATAAGATCAGCCGCATCGTCCGCCATAAGGTTATTGATAACGTTTGCAGCCTCAACATCGGTCAGCGCCGTGATAAGCTCCTGTCCTATATCCGTAGGAAGGAAAGAAAAAACATCCGCTGCCATATCTTTTTTTAACAGCCTGAAAATACGGAGACGCTCCTCTTTGGGAGCATCCTCCATGATAGAAGCTATATCCGCTTCGTTCAGATCTATGAGTACGCGCCGTAACTCATTATACTGTCTGCCCTCTATGAGCTGTTCGATTTCTTCTCTTTCCATACGCAGACATCTCCTTAAATAATGGACCATAGGGGGATCGAACCCCTGACCTCCAGATTGCGAACCTGGCGCTCTCCCAGCTGAGCTAA
>JAFUWM010000152.1 GCA_017483425.1 Lachnospiraceae bacterium
ATCTTGAATTTAAAATGAAAAGACGCAGCGTTGAGTTTTAAGTCAATGCTGCGCCTTCAGTGCGCTTTCTGTATGTTAATCAAACCTGATTTGACAACTATTCATTATGCTGTAAAATGTAAATAACAGCAGTTTTATCCAACCACGCTTCGGGCGTTTCCTGGGGGTTGAGAAACATCTATCAGGGATTGGATGGCTGCTTTTTCTTTATATATGCCGTAACTATATAATTTCGTTTGCTCTTAACCTCGCTAACTGTCTGAACCACGTAATACGTACCATCAATCCTTTTACTGAATTGAACCATGGGAGCCGGCTTTCCTTCCTCGTCTATATGGTTAAATGAGGTTTCTCCATTATAGGTTATTTCATCATAATTCATAATGACATAACCCATCCTTGCGATATCTGCCGTATCACTCATTGACTGATCCTGTTTTCCATTCTTCCCATGTCGGCTTTCTATATGCCGTACAGCATTAATATCCAGCACTACTCTGTTTCCTTTCACTTCCTTTCCAGTTAGCGTCTTGATCCTTTTTGCTGCTTCCTCAGATATAAATGCAACCGTAATGAAATTCAATCTGTCTTTTCCAGAAAGAACGTCATCTACAAAATCCTGCACTTCAACATCTTTAGCCCGCTCATATTCTTGAACGACCGCTATTTCCTGCTCTGTATGATCCATGTGTTTCCTCCTGGTCTGCTTTTTACATATCTTTATACGACTGTTCCCATAATAAAGCAATATTAAATATATCTCTGATGATATCCATATCTGCCTCAATACGGATCAAAGCGAATACCTTTTTGATCAGGATATCCATGATCTCAAGGGAATATCCTTCGTATGTAAGGCAGATGCAGTTGTCGAAGGCTTTGCATTTCTTCTCCAGCAGACGGATCATATTGATATGATTGCGCCTGCAGAGATCATTCTTTACCCATTCCTCGGTATAGGATATTCCGATATTGCCGTGTGGTTTATAGAACTCTATGGCTGTCTTCTTATCCGGCAGGTACAGTTTTATGGGGATCCCTATAATGGAATCGTCGTTTATTCTGTATTTTTCGCATGCCTTATCCAGATAATAAAGGATGGATGCCTTCGGTATCTGCCGCATGAAGGTGTATGAGAAGTTCCGGAGAGGGATCCTTTTCTTTTTGGGAATATGATTCTCCGGCTTTGTGGCTGCAATGTCCGCGCATTTCTTACAGCCGTGCCCCTTGGATCTGTCAGCTATACGGGCTTTCCATTCGTGCCCCGATCTGCACCGCCATATGGCTGTACGGTTTGCGAACTCGCCTATAGTTGACGGGTCCAGGGTATTCTTCTCCGACCACTCGGGCATCAGCTCCGGGTGTCGGGATTTGAAATCATTTACCCCGGGGATTATGAGGTTGCTGCTGCATATGGGGCAGCCGTGGCCTGTTCCCCGGTTTTTTACTATAGCCTCCCATTCATGACCGCAGGATCCTTTCCACCAGACCTTTTTATTTGAGCCGTAACTTATATGGTCCGGCTCCATTTCATTCCTGTCTGACCATTCCGATACGAGATCTGGGTATTTGTCCGCAAAGGATATCTTAACGGCTTTCATACGATCCCTAATGATTTCAGATCCTGCTGGATCCCCGTGTTCATGGTCAGATATGCGTTGTACAGCACGGATACAAGGTATTTGGGCATGCTGGTAACCTGGGTACGGTTTTTATCCATGCCTATCATGGCGTATTCGATATGGGCATAGGTGAGCTTTTCGAATACGGATCTGACCACCTTGTAAGGTATCGTGCAGCCGTCTATGGCGAAGTCCTTCCCGGATGATGCCAGGAGGATGCTGCATATGAGGCGGTAGATGTCTTCAAACAGCTGCCTGTCCGTCGCTTTGAGGGTTGGAAGCATCTCCGTATAGCTTATCTGCCTGTCAACATATGCCTGTACTGCATCAAAGCTGTCATAAGTGCTATCAGAATGAGTGTTTTCAGTCATCTCGTTCATTTCATTCAATCCAGCCTTCCTGTTGTCAACGAGTCTCAGAATCCTGCTGTCACCTGAATGAGTGAGGTGATCTATTTCTAACTCTTTTTTATATTTTAAATCTTTATAATTCAGGGCGGTTTTTCCGCCATGGTCAGAGCGGATTTCCCGACCACCGGATGGTGTTTTTTCCGCTGTGGGAAAAAGCTTTGTTGATTCCTCTGACATTTTTTTCAGAGCGTTTTTTCCATCTGCTGCATTATAACTATGCTCCGAACGCTATTATCAGGATCACA
>JAFUWM010000153.1 GCA_017483425.1 Lachnospiraceae bacterium
GCGAAGTATGGCTTGTCGTAGGCAAGGCGAAGGAGGGAGTCGTAGCGGGCTACGGCGACCGACGACAACGCAGCATACGACAAGACAGACAAGCCAAATTCAAAGATTATTGATTTACAGATCCGAAAGGAATCATATGGGAGAAATAGATGTAAAGGGTACAGGAAAGCTCGGATTCGGGCTCATGAGGCTTCCCAGGAAGGGGATTTCGATAGATATCCCTCATGTAAGTCATATGGTGGATCTGTTTATGGAGGCAGGACTCAATTATTTTGATACCGCGTTTGTATATCCGGGATCGGAGGATGCGGCGAGAAAGGCACTTATCGAGAGGTATCCGAGAGAATCGTTTACGCTGGCCACCAAGCTGTACGCCGCGTTTATTCCTACAGAAAAGTCAGCTAAGGCTGAGTTTGAGACGAGCTTAAAAAGGACTAAAGCAGAGTACTTTGATTATTATCTGCTGCATTCTCTTGAGGCAGGGAATTACAGGAAATATGAGAAGTTTCATCTCTGGGACTTTGTCCGGGAGGAAAAGAAAAAAGGGCGTATCAGGCACTATGGCTTTTCCTTCCATGATTCACCGGAGCTTTTGGACAAGATCCTGACCGATCACCCTGATGCCGAGTTTGTGCAGCTTCAAATAAACTATGCAGACTGGGAGAATCCTTCGGTGCAGTCAAGAGGCGTATATGAGGTTGCCAGAAAGCATAATAAACCGATAGTTGTCATGGAGCCCGTAAAAGGCGGAAATCTGGCGAATCCGCCCAAGGAAGTCAGGGAGATTTTTGACAAAGCGAACCCGGGGGCTTCGTATGCTTCGTGGGCTATCCGATTTGTTGCGTCTCTCGACGGGATACTTACAGTCCTTTCCGGTATGTCAAATACAGAGCAGATGGAGGATAACCTGTCTTACATGAAGGATTTCAAGCCGCTTACGGATGAGGAGCAGGAAGCGATCCGCAAGGCGCAGGCTGTATACGGCAGGCTGGATACGATCCCGTGTACTTCCTGCCGCTATTGCACGAGCGGATGCCCGAAAGGGATAAACATACCGGATATTTTCAAAGCGGCCAACTTAAGGCGCGGCAGCGGACAGATAGAAAGAGCCGAAGAAGAATACGCAAAAGCCATAGAGGGCGCAGGCAGGGCATCCGACTGTATAAAATGCGGACAGTGCGAGCAGGCCTGCCCCCAGCATATCAGCGTAATAAAAGAATTGGAAAAAGCAGCGGAAATGTTTGATTAGTACTTGACTAAAGACGTGTGAGATGATAATGTTGTTATTAGCACTCTATCAAATTGAGTGCTAATAACACACTAAGGAGAAGAAATAATGGCAGTACTTCCTATATACAATATCCTCGCATTGCCGGATTGCAATATATATTTCAAGAATGATTTTTTCAGCAAGATCGTCGGCAGAGATCCGCAGGTTGATGACAGGGTCACGCTGATCGTACAAAAAGAGAATATAACAAAGGATGACTTTCAAAATGATTCTTTCCAGCCAATCGGTCTGTCGGGTATCATAACCGAGGTAAGCACTAACGGATATTTCATCGTGCATACGAGGACAAGGGTCAATATTGACGAGGTCACGGTCTATCATGACAAATCCATAGACATCAATATTTCCAAGAGAGAGGACATTGATGATGCGGACAAGGAGCTACTATCCCGTAAGCTGAAAGAAATAAAGGCTTCTATGTCCAAATATGCCGAGAATTTCCAATGGGTCGCCGCGACAAGGGCTTATATTGCGCAATGGACAAGCCTTTCCGAGATCGCGACGGCGATGAGTCCGTGGATAATGAATTCAAATGATGAAAGATATGCCCTGCTCGCCGAGGACTCTACGGCAAAGCGAAATGAAATGCTTGAGAAGCTCATTTACGAGAATCTCGAAATGACGCGTATAGATAATGAGGCAAAGACTGCTCAGGAAGCTGACTATCAGAAGATATACCGTGAAAACGCCATAAGAAAGCAGATGGACTATCTTCAAAAGGAGCTGGATGAGATGCATCCGGAGGAGATATCGGATATAAGGCGTCTTGAAATAAAACTCAACGAGTCCGAGATGAACGAGACCGCCAGAAAGGAAGCGACGAAGCTTCTGAACCGGCTGAAGCAGGAAGGCCAGGCATCCCAGGAGTCCGGAATGCTGCTTGATTATCTGGATTTTCTCATAGGGCTTCCCTGGAAAAAACAGAAGTTCAGAAAGATATCGCTGGATGATGCGAGGAAGATACTGGATAAGGATCATTACGGTCTGGCAAAGACAAAACGCCGGATCATAGAGCAGATAGCCGTGATGAATCTGAAAAAAGAACAGTCCGGCTCCATCATATGCTTTGTGGGCGCTCCCGGAACCGGCAAGACTTCCATAGCTTCATCCATAGCCAAAGCGCTGAAGCGTAAATATGTAAGAGTATCACTCGGCGGTGTGCGGGACGAGGCGGATATAAGAGGCCACAGAAGGACCTATATTGGCTCTATGCCCGGCCGCGTCATGGACGGGATAAGCAAGGCAGGAGCATCAAACCCTGTAATGGTGCTTGACGAGATAGACAAGCTTTCCGTGAGCTACAACGGAGATCCGGCTGCCGCCTTGCTGGAGGTTTTGGATCCTGAACAGAATAATTCCTTCACGGATCATTATCTCAACGTACCCTATGATCTGTCTGACGTACTTTTCATATGTACCGCAAACAGTCTTGATACCATACCGGAGCCTCTGCTTAACCGTATGGAGGTCATACAGTTTAACGGCTACACGCCTATAGAGAAGTTCCAGATAGCAAGAAAGCACCTGATACCCAAAGCCATGAAGGATGTAGGCATCAAATCCAGAAATCTTGATATCTCGGATGAGGCTCTGAATTCCATGATATCGGATTACACAAGGGAAGCCGGAGTAAGGGGATTGAAAAAAAGAATAGATACCTTATGCAGATCTGTAGCCGTCAAGATCGTGGAGGGTAACGGGAAGAGCCTCAAAGTCGAAGCGGATGCCTTAAGGGAGCTTCTTGATATGACTCCTATGCCGCACGATATAGTGGACAGAAAGACCGCGCCCGGCGTTGTCACGGGTCTCGCATGGACACAGGTAGGCGGAGAGATACTATTCATAGAAACCCTGCTGACCAAGGGCAAAGGGAATATAGTCATAACAGGTCAGCTTGGTGATGTGATGAAAGAGTCGGCGCAGATAGCACTGTCGCTGGTGAAATCGATGTATCCGACCAAATCATCTGTTTTTGAAAAGAGCGATCTTCATATACATGTACCGGATGGAGCGACTCCTAAGGACGGTCCCTCCGCAGGCATCACGCTTACGACAGCGCTTGCTTCTCTCGTAACGGGAAAGCCGGTGGATCCGCGTATCTGCATGACCGGAGAGGTTTCGCTCGAGGGCAAGGTAAAGCCCATAGGAGGATTGCCGGAGAAGCTTATGGCTGCCCAGAGAGCGGGCTGTACGAAAGCCTTCATTCCTGCGGATAATGAGGGAGACCTTAAGGACGTGGCGCAGGAGGTTAAGGACGCGATGGAGATCATACCGGTCGAAACCGTAAATGATGTGCTGAAGCAGACAGGGATCGGCGCGCCTAGAAAGGCAAGGACGGCAGCGAAGCCCGGTACAAAAAAATCCGGCAGTGCCAAAAAGAACACAAAAGCAGCCGGAACAAAAAAGAAAACCGGAAAATAACAGAAAAATAAAAGCCACCGGCAAAATGTCGATGGCTTTTGGATTCTTCATGGGACCGTGCGGGCTCGAACCGCAGACCTCCTGCACGTCAA
>JAFUWM010000154.1 GCA_017483425.1 Lachnospiraceae bacterium
CCCTTATATCCTCCCCTTATCCGGGAAAGAGTATTTACGGCTCCGATCTCAAGCGCCGCGTCGTCAAGCTCCGTGACATACTGCATGACCTCGACCTTATGCGGCACTGTGACATTGAGACCCTCTATTCCAAGCGCATATGCTCCCTCTACGGCCTCTTCAAGTCTCCTCGCTTTTACATGAAAAGGGACATAAACCACATTGTCCCCAAGCTTGTCAGCCAGCAGATTATGTATAGCGGGGCTTCCCGTATGCTCTATGGGATCACCTATTACCCCCAGTATCTTTGTGCTTCCGTTCACATTATTCATAAAAGATCTTCCACGCTCCTTTTCCTGTGAGTGATCATATATATCCATACTATGACTGTTTCCGGTATTCTTTTAAGATGTATCTGTATCTCTTCATGTGAAGCGATCCTGCGGACCATTATGCTCTTTAAGCCTGCGTTATTCGCCCCCCATATATCGGTAAAAAGCTGATCCCCTACGGCAAAGGTCGTATCCCTGTCTGTAGACATCTTATCCATTGCCTTCAGATAGCCATCGGCTTTGGGCTTTCCAGCCTTATATATATACTCGCATCCTACGGCATCAGCAAAATCCCTTACCCTGGGCTCCTTATTGTTTGAGACAACGGCAGACCTGAAGCCTGTGTTTCTCAATTTCTCAAACAGATGGACAGCCTTATCAGTTGCGGGCTCATTATGCTCCACAAGTGTATTATCTATATCAAATATTATGCCTCTGTAGCCCCTCTCCCACAGCAGATTATAATCTATGCTGTAGGTTCCTTCGCACATGGCATATGGGAAAATACGCATGATCTCACTTAAAACTGATGCCCTGCTTTTGCAGGGCATCCACTCTTACGAATTATTAAGTACCTTTTTAAGCTCGTCCACAAAGGTGTTTACATCCTTGAATTCCCTGTAAACCGACGCGAAACGCACATAGGCGACGGCATCCAGATCTTTGAGCTTATTCATTATGAGTTCTCCGATGACCGAGCTTCCTATCTCACGCTCCTCGAGCTCATATATTTCCTTTTCGACCTCATCTATCATGAGGTTAATCTTTTCAGCCGATACCGGTCTTTTATGGCAGGCACGCAGGATACCGCGCTCCATCTTTTCCCTGTCATATGTTTCCCTGTTATTGTCTTTTTTAATGACGATAAGAGGTATCGTCTCAACCTTTTCGTATGTAGTGAAGCGCTTGCCGCACTCGTCACATACTCTTCTCCGCCTTATTGAATTGTTTTCTTCAGCCGGTCTTGAATCAATAACCCTGATATTCTCATGACCGCAAAAAGGACATCTCATATTCTCTCCCTTTCCTTATAGTGCTCAGTGCCGTTTCAGGAAATCCGGTATATTAATGCTCTTAGGCTCAACCCTGCTTATCGTTACCGGCTCGGTCGGAGTCGCCGGAGCAGGTCTTCCCGCCGGAGTCTGGGTCACTCCGCTTCCTCCCTGATGGGAAAGATTAGCCGTACCACCGGTTCCGAGAACCTGAACACTGTCTGTCTGGGGCGTGATCGGCCTCATGCCGCTGAGACTGCTCATCCCTCCGGCACCGAGAACTCCCTGATTGCCGAAGTTCAGACCACCGGCCATGCCTCCCATGCCGCCGGCAAACATATTTGGCGCCTTGGCCTTCTCCTGCTGTTTCTGCTCTTCGATACTGATAAGACCCGTCGCTATAACTGTGACCGATATCGTATCATCATTTACATCTCCGGAATTATCCGTTCCGAATATGACATCCGCGTCAGGATCAATAAGATTATTGAGGAAGTCTGATATCGAATATACGTCCTCATTCGTCACATTACCCGTTATATTGTAGATAAGGTTCTTTGCACCGTCGAGCTTGGTATCAAGCAGCGGATTCTCTACTGCTTTCTTGACGGCATCCATGGCTCTGCTCTCGCCCTTACCCGAGCCCATACCGATATGAGCCACACCCTTATCGTGCATGGTAGTCCTGACATCCGCAAAGTCGACATTCATGAGGGCTTCGCCCGTGATCAGATCCGTGATTCCCTGAACCGACTGCTGCAGCACCTCATCCGCTTTCTTAAACGACTCCTCGAAAGGAAGCTTGGGATCGAGTGCCCTCAGCTTATCGTTGGGTATTACCGTATATGTATCAACGCTGTCGGCAAGCTTTGCTATCCCTGCCTCCGCCTTTTTCATTCTGCCTCTGGATTCAAAAGAGAAAGGTTTGGTAACTATCGCCGTCGTCAGGATTCCCATTTCCTTGGCTGCCCTCGCTATGACAGGCGCCGCTCCCGTGCCGGTTCCTCCGCCCATGCCGCAGGTGATAAATACCATATCGTATCCTTCTATACGGCTCTTTATCTCATCTATCGTCTCCTCGGCTGCTTTTTCTCCTCTTTCGGGGTCAGCCCCCGCACCGAGTCCTTTCGTGAGCTTCTGCCCTATCTGTACATAGTTAGGCGCTTTACAGCTCCTCAGATCCTTGAGATCAGTATTAACGGCCATAAGCTCGACACCTCTTATGCCCACATCGACCATCCGGTTCAGAGCGTTGTTTCCTGCTCCTCCCACTCCTATGACCATGATCTTGCAAGCGTACTCTGAAGCGTCAGATTTCATCTCAAACACAACAAATCCTCCTCAAAACCCTTCCTCTATAAACCTAAAATCTTTTAAAGGCTAACTTACATAATAACTTCTATGTCAAAATTACGCAAGACAAAATTTTCATTCATCCTTTTCAAAGGTCACATACCCTTCGTCTCTGTCAACGGAATAGTTCTCCAGATGAAGCTCTCCTGCAAGTCCGGTTATATTATTTATCACACTTTTCAGCTTCATCATCTTCTCATCTATGTTTTCCATAGTGCCGAGCACGACCCTTGCATCCCCGAAATATAACGTTATATTCATGTCATCGTCAAAATAAATGCGGTCAGCCCTGATATCGTATTTGTCAAAAAGCTGTGTGATCGCAAGTATCGTGGAAAATACCTCGTCATCCGGCACCGGCAGGGGTTTATACAATACACATTCATCGAAAGTAAGTCCAGTCACATACGGTATTCCGGGTATCATCTCGGTGGAAGCCTCTACCACGATGCCGTCCCTGTCAAAATACATATATCTGCCAAGGTATTTTACAAATCCCGCCACGGCCTTTTCATATACATTTATAGTAACCGCGTTCGGAGAGTCAATGCTCACATCCATTCTCTCTATGAAAGGAACATCCGTCACGGACTTATTTCTGTATTTAAGGTACAGATACAGCGAATTATGACCCAAAGGACCGGAAAGCACCATATCCTCTATCTGCTCGCCCGTATACTGCGTATTTCCCGTGACCGAAACATCCTCTACATCAAAATAAACCCATACGGCGGCAACGGCAACTAGGATCACCGCCGCTACTATAACGGCTATGATCGGCCTTTTGTCGTACATATCATCCCATCCTGATCGACCTTGATACGGAAAGCGCTATGCCGATCTCCGTAAGCAAAAAGACCGAGGATGATCCTCCATACGAAATGAAAGGCAGCGTTATTCCCGTATTCAGTAAAGTATTTGTCACAACCGCGATATTTAATACAACCTGCAGGGCAAAGTGGGTCATTACTCCGGTAACAAGCAGCGAGCCGAAAAGATCCGGCGCGTTGGTAGCTATCATAAGAAGATGATAAATAAGCATTATGAACAGTAAAATGACCGCAAGAGCCCCAAACATGCCAAGCTCCTCGCATATGATCGAAAAGATCATATCATTCTGAGCCTCGGGCACAAATCCCAGCTTCTGAGTGCTCTGCCCAAGCCCTTTGCCTAAAACACCTCCGGAGCCAATGGAGTATAGCGCCTGAAGCGTCTGAAATCCTCTGTTTGAAGCGTAAGCCTCCGGGTCAAGCCATGCCTTTATCCTTCCAAGGCGGTATGACAGCTCCGCAGGAATTATATTGTGAGCTATTACATACACTATAAGCATTGCAATGGTCACCAGTACCGCAGCCAGAATAATATAAGGCGCGCTCTTCGGGCTTGCTATGAAAAGCATGATATACACTATCGCGAATATGATTATGGCCGAACTCAGATTATCGGTTATACTGTAGACCATCAGCGCCGGTACCGCTGCCAGGATTATCGTTTTGATAATACCTCTTAAATGCTGTACGCGCTTAAGATTACCGCACACATACGCCGAGAAAAAAACGATCACGCCTACTTTCGCGACCTCGGCAGGCTGCAGCGAAAGTCCGAGGTTCAGCCATCGTCTCGCTCCGTTTATCGTCATTCCCAGAGGCGTCAGTACGAGCGCTATCAGCACAAGCGATACGAAGTAAGCGGGCCATGCAAATTTCTTCAAAACATGATAATCAACCTTCGATATGCCCGCCATGGCCAAAAGCCCCAGAAGCGTCGCCCTCAGCTGGCTCATAAGATAATAATTCGCTTTTCTTCCGGCACGAACCGCAGAATACGCGCTCGCCGAATATATCATTATAAGTCCGAACACGACAAGAAAAAGGACGATAAAGATAAGACTTCTGTCCGCCTGTCCCTGTATCTTTTCTTTTTTTACAGGTCTTACCCTGACTCTTCTTGCCGTATCCAAATACTGTTTCCCTCTGACTTGCTTAATCCTCAGGCAGAGCGTTCACAAGCTCCTTAAATATCCTGCCCCGCTCCTCAAAGTTGGTAAACATCCCCCAGCTTGCGCATGCGGGAGACAAAAGCACAGCCTCACCCGATTCCGAAAGCTCGTATGATTTTTGAACTGCCTCATCCATCGAAGAAACCATGACTATATCATTGAACCCGTGCTCCCTTGCGCATTCCGCGATCTTATCGGCAGTCTGTCCTAAAAGCACGAGATATTTTACTTTGCCGTCAAAGGCATCTATCCATTCATCATATGAAGATTTCTTGTCGAAACCTCCGCCTATCAGAACGGTCTTTTTCTTCATTGCCTTAATGCCCTTTATCGCGGCATCGGGATTTGTTCCCTTGGAATCATTATAATAATCCACGCCTTTTACGGTCTTCACATATTCTATCCTGTGCTCTACCGCCTTAAATGAGCGTATCGTATCAGTTATAATATCCATGGGAACTCCGTATGCGTAAGTCATCCCTATTGCCGCCATTACATTTTCATAATTATGCGTGCCTATAAGGAGCATATCGTTCACATCTATAACGTTAATGTCGTTATACATGATCATATCGCCGTTCATATGGAGCACATCGCACCCCGCAGACTTCGCGGATTCATAATCAGTCCTTGTAAAATATATGACCCTGCAGCCGACCCTCTTTCCGAAGTCCCTGGTATACTCATCATCAAAATTAAGCACGATCACGTCATCCTTAGTCTGTCTCAGGGCGATACGCTCCTTTACGCTCACATAGTTTTCCATCGTATAGTGACGGTTCAGATGATCCGGCGTGATATTTAGTATCGAGGAAACCCTGGGTCTGAAAGTATCAGTCGTCTCAAGCTGGAATGAGGATATCTCCGCTACGACTATACTGTCATCCTTAGTGTCGAGCGCGACAGCCGTATACGGATTCCCTATGTTTCCCACGACATAGGTATCCCCTCCGCGTTCCTTAGTATAATTGCTGCATATCTCTCCCACAAGCGTGGTGGTCGTGGTCTTTCCGTTAGTGCCTGTGATAGCAAGCACATCCCCGCGGGCATACTCATACGCAAGCTCTATTTCTCCCGATATCCTTACACCTCTGCCTCTAAGCTCCTCTACGAGAGGATTGTCTATGGGAACCCCGGGGGATATGACAACTTCCTCAAGACCTTTCTTCACTTTCTCCGGAAGCTCCCCTACATAAATATCGATCTCTGTCTCTTCCATGAACTTTCTTTTGATATCATCTATCAGAAGCTTATCATTGGAATCAAAAAGAGAAACCTTTGCTCCCGATCTTAAAAGAAGCGAGGCCGCGTTTATCCCGCTTATGCCGCTTCCTATCACAAGTACGTTTTTTCCATTAAGCATCATCAATATCTCCTTAAATAGCAACAAAGGCTACTACAATAAGAAGCACCGTTGCAAGTGTGAATATAAGCACTACCTTTGTTTCGCTCCATCCGGAAAGCTCAAAATGATGGTGTATAGGCGCCATTTTGAAGAACCTTTTGCCTCCTGTCGCCTTAAAATAAAGAACCTGTATGATTACGGAAAGTACCTCCGCAAAGTAGATGAACGCGGCAATTATAAGGTATATCGGCATATTCATTATTATGAATGAAGATGCTGCGAACCCGCCGAGCGCAAGCGACCCCGTGTCTCCCATAAATACCTTCGCGGGATGATGGTTATATACCAGAAAGCCCAGCATGCATCCCAAAAAAGCCATGGAAGCCGGGGCAATGCCGGCGTTTGTTACGGCAGATGAGGCTGTCACGAAAAGCGTTATGACAGCGGTAACCGATGCAGCAAGCCCGTCAAGTCCATCCGTGAAGTTGGCACCGTTTACCGCGCCGCAGATCGCCAATATCTCAAGAGGTATCGCGAGAACTCCAAAAGACGCTATAAACGCCGTGCCTCCCGTAAAGAACGAGCTGAAAGGTATCCTCATATCAAATGATATATTTGTAAAAAGGTGAACGGTAAAAAGCACCGCACAAGCCGCCGCGATCTGAAGCAGCAGCTTCTGCCATGCTCTGAGTCCCAGATTATGGTGCCTTATGACCTTTAAGTAATCATCGCTAAATCCTATAAGCGCAAAACAGATCACAGCCGTAAAAACAGGTATTATATTCCTGTGATCCGGCAGATAAAAGCACATGACGGCGATCCACGGTACAAGGAAAATGATCCCTCCCATTGTGGGCGTACCGTTCTTCACCTTATGTGAGGCGGGTCCCTCTTCCCTCTCCGTCTGCGCAGCGCGAAGCTTCACAAGCAGCGGCAGGACTATTCTGCCGAATATAACCGTCAGTATGAATGAGCTAAACAAAGGCAAAATGTATTCCGTCATGATCAATACTCCAAATCAGATTTAACATTTTCGTCAATAGGAAGCAGTGTCTTTGGATCCAGTATCTCACCTGTATTGGGATCAAGCGGGAAACCTGTTCCGGGGTCATATTGTATCACATTAGGTGTATATATTTCATTTTCCGAGATGCTGTTTTCAGACACCGAATTTCCGGACACTGCGTTTGCGGATATTGCATTACCCGATACCGCGTCAGATCCTATGAAGAAACCTGCTTCTGCGTCTGACAGCTCCTCTCTCTCCTCATCCGTAAGCTCGACGGTAGGGAATATATTGAGATAAGGAAGCACCTCCGTCATAATATCCTTGCAAAGCGTTGTTGCAAGCCTTGTTGAGTTGGACTGATCCTCGTGGTTAGGATGGTCTATGACCACATAGCACAGGACTTCGGGATCATCAGCGGGTACATATCCCATGAAAGATATCACATAATTCTTTGCCGCTCTCGGAAGCTTCTCCGCCGTACCCGTCTTGCCTCCCATCGTGTATCCCGCCGGACGCGCGGTCCAGCCGGTACAGTCTTCGGGCTCGCTCATTACAACCGCATTGCAGTCATCCCTGACTTCATCAGATACATCACTTGATATGATCTGCTTTATTTCTTTAGGCTCATATTCCTTTACAACCGCGCCCTCCGAATTTACAACCCTTGTCACAAGGTGCGGCTCATAGTACCTTCCGCCGTTTATGAGAGCGGAAAAGCCTGCCGCCATCTGTATCATGGATACATTAAAGCCCTGTCCGAAAGACGCTACCGCAAGGTCGGTCTGCCCCATCTTTTCGGTAAATACGTTTGATGCTCCGTTTGATTCACCGGCAAGGTCTATTCCCGTATAATTGCCAAAGCCGAAATTCCTGTTGTATCTGAGCCACTCCTGTTTTCCCATGGCAAACGCCACGTCCATGAGAACTACGTTGCAGGACTTTGCTATCCCCTGCTTTACGGAAAGAGGACCGTCACCAAACCGGTTATGGCAGTGTATGGTATGCTCTCCGATTTCAAGCGCTCCGTTACATACATATACCTCATCCCCCCTGATGCTTGCGGAATCAATGGCTGCCGCAACTGTGAAAGGCTTCATTGTCGATCCCGGCTCATAAGTGTCAGATATGCAGTAATTCTTCCAGACTGCGTTCTTTATTATGGCATTGTCGGAAAGCGACTCATTGGTGACAAGCTCCATCAGGTCAATCTCATTGCCCGAAACCTCATTCACGGACACGCCGACCGCCTCTGCAAGATCAGATCTGGAAAGAAGACCGGCATACTGCGTAAGGTCAACTCCCTCCATATCCTGCGGGTCGTTCAGGTCAAACACAGGATAGCCCGCCATTGCGAGGACTTCTCCGTTATTCGGATTCATAATTATAACGCCTATATTATCCGCCGCAGGTCCGGTTCGGTAGGCATTCCTGTTCTTTTCGGCAAACTCCTTTATATGCTTTTCAGTTATTGACTGGATATTGGTATCCAGCGAGGTCACGAGTGTATATCCGTCGTCAGCCTCCTTTACTGTACGGGTCAGCGTCCCGTCGGCGTTTAAATATCCGTAAGATCTTCCGTTGATTCCGTTCAGCGTATCATTATAGTATTCCTCGAGTCCGTACTGTCCTTCGTTGCCCGTCTGGACAAATCCCAGCACGTCACAGGCCAGAGTGTTGTACGGATATTTTCTCTTATATTCCTCCTCAAACCATACACCGTTCTTTGCCGGATCCGCTATAGCGTCAGCCTCTTCCGTCCTGCCTTCTTTTCTGAGTTCATCTCTTCTGACACTGTTGGCGGAGATCGCTTCGTCTATCATGGCGTTATAGTTTTCGATCCTGTTGCTTTCAAGCTGCTTCAGATATTTTTTGTAGGACGCTCCGGGATTTTTTTCCACATAGTTTCTTACATCACTTATATCAAGCTCGGCAAAGGACTTCTGTAATATATCAAGCGTCGGCTCCACATGTATGCCGTCATCAACATTGAGCAGCTTGGAATCGACTATAAGGTTATACACCTTTTCGGAATACGCAAGCACTGTTCCATTCCTGTCCTCTATTGAACCGCGTTTGAACGGAAGCGTTGTACTGTCATAGGACTGCTGGGCTAATACCTGCTTTTTATAAGCCTCCCCGTTATCCCGGTTTATATTCGCTATCCTTATAATAAGATATGCAAAAGCCAGCAGTACTAAAAAAAACAGTACTACCAGCTTTTTTTGCATAGAGGAGGTGAACTTTCTTTGCTTATTGCCGGCCATTATTCAGATGGGATATCCTTATATTGCCTCACATAATCCGAATCATTATTCTCCGTAACTGCTACCTGCCCTGAATCCGGATACTTCATATGGAGTTCGTTCATAGCGATCTTTTTGATATCCTCCATATCCACGTTTCCGATTATCCTGTCGTATTCCTCATCATTTTCAAGCTTGAGCGCCGCCACCTTGCTCTGAAGGCTTTCAACGCTTTTCTGCTTTTCGATGATCTCGTTCCTGAGATTTATATAAGCGGTACAAACGACAAAAAGCACTCCCGCCATAAATAGAAGGAAAGCAACATAACCCACATTCATGTGCGCGGCTTTTTCACGGTTCTTTTTTACCGTACTGGAGACAGGCTTCTTAAAGGGCTGACTGTAATCCCTCTCTATCTCTCTTACGGTATTTCCTTCTACGATGTAATCCTTCATATCTTCTCAAATATCCTTAACTTTGCGCTGTGCGATCTCGGATTCTCCCTGAGTTCTTTATCGCCCGCGGTTATTGCCTTTCTGTTTACGCATCTTCCTCTGCTTTTTTTACCGCACACACAGACCGGAAAATCAGGCGGGCAGGTACACGGATTCTCATTTCTTCTGAAATTTTCCTTTACTATCCTGTCCTCCAGCGAATGAAAGCTTATGACGGCAAGCCGTCCCTTTGATGCCAGAAGATCCGTCATGATGTCAAGGCTGTCATTAAGTGCGTCAAGCTCATGGTTGACTTCTATCCTTAATGCCTGGAAAGTTCTCATTGCAGGACTGCCTCCGGCGTGCGCCGCTTTTGCCGGATAAGCGTCTTCTATGATCCTGCAAAGCTCTGATGTCGTTTCTATTCTTTTTTCTTTGCGTTTGCAGACTATGGCTTTCGCTACCTGCTTTGCGTACCGCTCCTCGCCGTAGTTCTTTATTATTCTGAAAAGCTCATCCTCCGCGCAGTTATTTACTATATCTGCCGCTGTAAGTGATGAATCCCTGTCCATCCTCATATCCAGAGGTCCGTCTTTCATGTAGGAAAACCCTCTGTCCGGATCATCAAGCTGATGCGAAGAAACGCCAATATCAAGGACGATCCCGTTCACCTCCCTGATCCCGAGATCATCCATGATGTTTTTTATGTTCCGGAAATTGTTCCGGATGATAGTGACCCTGTCACCATATTTTGCGAGTCTTTTTCCGGCGGCTTCTATAGCTTCACCATCCTGATCTATCGCTATAAGCCTGCCTTTATCTGAAAGCCTTATGGCTATAAGCTCCGAATGTCCGCCTCCTCCCGCGGTTCCGTCCACATATATACCGTCAGGAGATATATTAAGAGCCTCTATGGTCTCTTCCGGAAGCACCGGGATGTGTGTGTACCCCGTCATGCCGCCTTACAGGGATAATCCCATCTCCTCCAGCTTCAATGCAACTTCATCCACATCTATGCTGTCCTCAGCGGCATCGTATCTGTCTTTGCTCCATATCTCTATATGATTTCCCACACCGACCAGAACTACATCCTTTTCAAGTCCGGCATGTTCCCTTAAAGGAGCGGATACAAGTATCCTTCCCTGTTTGTCAAATTCACTTTCCTGTGCCGAGCCCAGAAAGAATCTGGACATCGCACGGCTTGCTTTATTGGAGAGGGGGAGAGCACGGATCTGGTCTCCAAGAGCCTTAAAATCCTCTTCGCCGTATACAAAGAGGCAGTCATCATACCCTTTCATGACATAGAAGTGCTCTCCCAGGTTATCACGATATTTCGCCGGGACGATAAGCCGTCCCTTGGCATCTATTGTATGGTTATACTCGCCAATGAACATTTCCGGAAATTCACCACTTTAAACCACTATCATGGATTTATCACCCACTTTTTACCACTTGTGTGATTATAATATCCCTTTTTTTTCCGATGTGCAAGCGTTAATTTTTAAAACTGCACAAAAAAACACGCTCCGTAAAGCGCGTTTTTTGTGCACAAATACCATATTTTGTATTTATATTATTTAACTGACACTACATCTTGCAGTTTCACTTTTTTGATAATTTTTTTCTGTTATATATCTCTATCCCGACCGCCGAGCCCACCATCACGGCGGCCACGACCATGGAAACAGGTATTTCTGTCCCCGTGACATAGAGCTGGTCAGTCCTTATCGACTCTATCCAGAATCTCCCTATGCCATAGCCTGCTATATACAGGCAGAATATCTCCCCGGAGAATTTTTTGTGTTTCCGGTACAAATAAAGCAGGATCAGAAGCGCCAGATTCCACATTGATTCATATAGAAATGTAGGATGAACCTGTATGAAATTCTCTCCTGTCCCGATAGTCTCCGCAAGAGCCGGTGTTATGTCTCTTGCCCTCACCGCCTCCACCGGAAGGCGCATCGCGAATATATTATCCGTATAGCCGCCAAAAACCTCCCTGTTAAAGAAGTTTCCCCACCTGCCTACCGCCTGGCCGATCAGAAAGCCCAGCGCTATGGAGTCCCAAAGCTCGAGAAAGTTTTCTCTTTTGACCCGACTGTAAATAAATATCGCAATAAAAGCTCCTATGACCCCGCCGTATATCGCAAGTCCGCCCTGTCTTATATTAAAGACCTGGATCGGATCATCCTTGTAGAAGTCCCACGCGAATATGATATAGTAGATCCTTGCCCCGACTATACCGCTCGGTATACCGATAAGAGCCATATCCCATATCGGATCCTCCGAAAGCCCCCTGCTTTTTCTGTCATGCAGGGCTATCCTTACTCCAAGCAGCATCCCTATGGCTATGACTACGCCATAAAGCGCTATCGTAAACCCAAATACCGTGAAGCTCTTTGGCACATTGTTTAGGTATATATTCAGATTAGGGAAAGCTATATCATTAATGTCCATCGTGCTAATATATCAGACCCTAAACATTAAATTTGAAAAGCACTACGTCCCCATCCTGTACGACATAGTCCTTGCCTTCCTGGCCTACGAGCCCCTTTTCCTTTGCGGCATTCATAGAACCGCACTCAATAAGGGTGTCATACGGCACTACCTCCGCTTTAATAAACCCTCTTTCAAAGTCTGTATGTATCTTTCCCGCTGCCTGTGGAGCCTTAGTTCCCTTTTTGATCGTCCACGCCCTGGATTCGTCCTCTCCGCAGGTAAGGAAAGAAATAAGCCCTAAAAGCTCATAGCTTGCCTTTATAAGCTTATCAAGCCCCGATTCCTTAAGTCCCAGATCCTCAAGGAACATAGCCTTGTCTTCTTCATCAAGCTCCGATATCTCCTCTTCTATACGGGCGCATATCACATAAACCCCGGAGCCTTCGCCCTTTGCAAACTCCCTGACTTTTTTTACATTTTCATTGGAAGCGCCGTCGTCAGCAAGGTCGTCCTCGCCAACGTTTGCGGCATATATCACAGGCTTTGCGGTAAGCAGGCTGTAGCCTCTGAGCAACGTTTCCTCCTCCTCATCTTCCGCCTCTATCGTCGCAGCCCTCTGTCCGGCCTCAAGCGCAGCCTTTAATCTCTCAAGGAGCGCCGCTTCCTTCTGGTATTCTTTTTGTACCTTGGCGACCTTGCCTACCTTACCTAGCCTTCTCTCCACTATCTCAAGATCCGCCATTTCAAGCTCTACGTTTATCGTATCTATATCCCTGATGGGGTCAACAGAGCCGTCCACATGCACGACATTAGGATCCTCAAAGCACCTGACAACATGCACTATAGCATCAGTCTCCCTGATATTCGCGAGAAACTGATTCCCGAGGCCCTCGCCCTTTGAGGCTCCCTTTACGAGTCCCGCGATATCCACAAACTCTATAACCGCATGGGTTACCTTCTTTGAAGAGTATATCTCCCCAAGCTTATCGACCCTCTCATCCGGCACCGGCACCACTCCGACATTCGGATCTATGGTGCAGAACGGAAAATTCGCAGCCTCCGCCCCGGCCTTCGTGATCGAATTAAATAAAGTACTCTTGCCTACATTCGGTAAACCGACGATTCCTAGTTTCATAAATATGTCCTCTTTTCCTTAGATTAAAAGGTTTGCGTCATTTTGAATATAGTACACGAATCACCACACACCAAACAAACGCTTTTAATAAGTTAGCATACCAGTGATTCTTTTTCAATCACATAGTCCGCAGGTATGGTAACAAGTCTAGTCCTCGCCTGTCAGTTGCACTGTTTTATACTCATGCCCCGTTGCAGGGAGGAATCTTTTTATCACATCTGCCGTTTTTATCTTAAGACTAGATGTGCATACACATGGATGGCATCCCAGATCCTCGCCTTTTAAGACCTCCTCATCAATAAGAAGCTGCACCACGTGATCCTTATCGTTCATAAGCCCCATGATGCTTACTGCACCGGGTTCTATATCAAGATACTTCAACATGTCCTCAGGATCTGCAAAAGAAAGTCTTGCAGAGTTTATCTGTGAAGATAATTCTTTGGTCTTGAACTTCTTACCCCCCGGCATCATAAGCAGATAAAAGTTCGTTTTCTGCCTGTTGCAAAGAAACAGGTTCTTACAGATCAGGACACCCAGCACCGCATCAATTTCATTGCAGGCTTCCATATTATTAGCAGGCTCATGATCAGTCCGGAAATAATCTATACCCAGTTCATCCAGAAAATCATAGGTTCTGACCTCTCTTGCCAAACGTCCCTCTGTGTTCTCCGGTCTGCCTTTATAAAGCTCCATTTTTCGCTCCTCTTTCATCCCCCATTGGCATTTAGATTTGCCTTCATGGGAATTCATATAATATTTCCCAGGCCTTCAAGTCTCATCTGACGATCTATCCAGCTCTTTTGCTCTGCCTCATGGATCACGTCTCCCGGCTCACTGCCGCCTGTGAGGAAAGGAGACTTAGGATCATGCCTCTTCATATTCTCTCTTACCAGCGCTGCGTTTGTATTGGCATAGCAGTACCTGCACAAATGTCCGCAGGTATCATACGCTCCGATGTCCGTCCCCAAAAGACAGGCACATTCACGATTGCGCTGATTCTTCACCCTTTTCGGAACATCAAGTCTCTCATTAAGTGCGGTTTCATAGGTCTTCACTGTCATACAGCCGGAGCAGTCCGCGCCATATGCCGCAAGATCATTCCCCTCAGCGCATGGCCTGATCGTAATATCGTATAGCTTTGCAATATCTATGAAAGCCTTGCCGATAGCAAGTCTGTCCTTTTGCTGCACCTTTCTGGCTTCCGGAAAGTTTCTCTCCACCTTCTTATAGATATCAATAAAACTGATCACACAGGTCTTCGTGTATCCTGCCAAAGTCTTTGCCATATGCTTAAACTCTTTGATATGCCAGCCTGCGGAATGTGCTTCATCCACAAGTATCGGATCATATCTCCACCCGATACTGTCAATACCAACTATCCCCGAAAGTGTGCAAAAATCCTCCATGACCTTTTGCTTATCCGGCACATTAGGCTCTATTTCCTTCCCGTATGGGGTGATGGTCACAAACCAATACTGCCCGTATGGCTTCAGATGATCCATATAGAGCAGCATCGGAGCCGGATTCTTTGTACAAAAAGCTATAAGATCCACAACCTTGGGAGACAGGCTGTATCTCGTCACCTGAGACGGATTATAGGGATTGCGAACCAATACCTCACCTTCACGTATTCTGTTTACGAGCCATTCAGGGTAAAATGCCGGTATATCCGTGCGCATACCCGTGTTTATGATCATGTGTCCAGCCTTATCACCTGATAAAATGTGTCGGC
>JAFUWM010000155.1 GCA_017483425.1 Lachnospiraceae bacterium
AAAGGAGAGAAAGAATGACTAAGAAATTATACAATCTCATGGACTGGGCGGAAATAGAGGCAGTGACTTACGCTGAGGAGGATCATCCAAAGGCTGTGCTAGGCGCTCATCCGGTGAGAGGAGGCCAGACGCTGGTTACCGCCTATAAGCCGGACGCAGCTGAGGTCTCGGTCAAGGTAAAGGGTTCAAGAAGCGCCGTAAAGATGGAGCTTGCGGATGAGGACGGTTATTTTGCCGCTCTTGTAAAGAATAAAGAGCCTTTTGAATACGAGCTTGAGATAAAGGATTCCAAAGGGAATACAACCACGGAGAAAGATCCTTATTCATTCCCGGACAGTATCACTAAAAGGGATATACAGAAGTTCAATTCCGGTATCCATTATAAAGCCTATGAGCTTATGGGATCGCATGTGATCAGGCTGAACGGGGTAGAGGGCGTGAGATTTGCGGTATGGGCTCCGAATGCAATGAGGGTCTCGGTCGTAGGCGATTTCAACAACTGGGACGGCCGCATCCATCAGATGGAAAGGCTTTTTGATTCGGGGATCTTTGAGATATTTATTCCTGGTATAACGGATGGAGAGAAATACAAATATGAGATAAAGCTTCACACCGGACAGGTATATATGAAACGTGATCCTTATGCCTTTATGAGAGAGGATAAGGAAGATGCCGCAAGTATGATCTATGATATAAATGAGCTTCCCGATGCTGACGGAGCCTGGCTTGAGGAAAGAGGCGAGAAGCAGGGTGCGGATGCGCCGGTGAGCATTTATGATTTCAAAGGGACTGAGCTTTCAAAGAAAGCTGCTCGTGATATCGTAAAGCAGATGGAAGAGTACGGATACAGTCATGCTCTGGTATCGGCTGATTTCGAGGCACTCTATATAGCGGCAGAGGATCCAAAGGAGGTCATAGCGTTTACGGACGCACTTCATAAGGCCGGCATATCAGTGCTTCTCAGATGGTCGCCTGCGTCCTTTGAGAGTATAGACGGTGGATTATCCATGTATGACGGCACTTGTCTATATGAGGACGGAGACGGCAAAAGATCATATGTGCCGGGCTCGGACAGGAAATACTTTAATCTCGGAAGCGCAGGTGTCAGGGATTATCTTCTGGCAAACGCCATATATCTTTTGGATGTGCTTCATTTTGACGGACTTGTGGTATCGGATGTCGCGAGGATGCTTTACCTTGACTATGGAAAGCAGGAAACTGGCTGGACTCCGAATATGTACGGCGGAAATGAAAACCTTGACGCCATAGATTTCTTCAGGCTGCTTACAGGAACCCTGCATAAGTATTCTCCTGATGTGCTTTTGATATCGGATGACGATACGGCTTATCCCGGCATAACGGCTTCGATAGATGAAGAAGGTCTGGGATTTGACTATAAGATCGACCACGGCTGGAACAGGGATGTGCTCGGATATCTGAAGCAGGAGCCTTTAGGCAGATCAAATCATTACAATGAGATATGCTTCCCCATGATCTATCAGTATAATGAAAGATTCATACTTCCGCTGTACGATATCGTGGATGTCTGGAATGAGATGCCCGGCGACAGGGATGAGAAGTTCGGCAATCTGAAGTCGCTGCTTGCTTATCATATCATGCATCCGGGTAAGAAGCTTATATCCGGCGGCATGACGGAGGGCAAGAGCAAGGATATAAAAGCCGTACAGACTCTTATAAAGGACGTGATCGCTTTCTATAACAAAAACGGGGCGCTCTATTCCAAAGAAATGGAGCAGGCAGGCTTTGAATGGATCAATAATATATCCGCAAGAGAGAACATACTCGTATTTGCAAGGCGCGGAAGCAGGAAAGACGATCTGTTTACAGTCGTAGTGAATTTTGTCAATGTACCCCACAAGGGCTACAAAATAGGGGTTCCGAGAGCCGGAAGGTACACAGAGATATTCACCTCTGATGCCGAGAAGTATGACGGCTTCGGATTTGTAAATAAGAGCCCTGTCTTTTCCGAAAAGTCTGAATGTGACGGAAGACCTGATTCCATACGTATAAAGGTTGCTCCGCTCTCGGTTGCGGTATATAAATACAGCGCGGCAAAGGAGTAAGAATTGGCAGAGGTATCGACCATCCCGACGGTTTCCGCTGCTGAGATAGATGAGATAGCTGCCGGTATAGAGGATTTACAGCAGAATATTGATGAGATAAAGGAAGATCCGGGCATATTG
>JAFUWM010000156.1 GCA_017483425.1 Lachnospiraceae bacterium
ACATATCTTTCTATAGTTATGGTGCTCTCGATTGGCATGTCCTCACAGGTGACTATGGAAAGGCTTCTGCAGTCTACAGGGCGCACGTTTTATACTATGATTACGCAGGCCCTGGGAGCCATAATCAATATAATCATGGATCCTATAATGATATTCGGTCTGGTCGGATTTCCTGCAATGGGCGTTGCGGGAGCGGCATTTGCGACCATAATCGGACAGACAGTAGCGGCTCTTCTGGCTCTTTCCTTTAATATCAGGAAAAATAAAGACATAAGGTTCTCATGGGGGATGCTGAAGCTTAAGGCGGATACCGTCAAACGGATATATTTCGTAGGAGTGCCATCCATACTCATGATAGCTATAGGCTCCGTAATGACATATCTGTTTAATCTGATATTATCCGCTTTTTCAAGTACGGCGGTTGCGGTATTCGGTGTTTATTTCAAGCTCCAGAGCTTTTTCTTCATGCCGGTATTCGGTATGAATAACGGGGTCATTCCCGTGCTTGCGTATAATTACGGAGCAAGGAACAGGGATCGTATCCACGAAGCGCTCAGGTTTTCAATCATGCTGGCGTTTATTATCATGTGTGCCGGAACTATCGTTTTTGAGACGATCCCGAAGGTTCTGCTGGGGCTTTTTTCTGCATCGGATGATATGGTTTTGATCGGAACCGTGGCCTTGAGAAACATAGCCTGGCATTTTCCGGTAGCCGGAGTCTGCATAGCGCTGGGGTCGGTCTTTCAGGCTTTCGGCAGGAGCTTCTACTCGCTGATCATATCGCTCGGACGGCAGATCTTCGTGCTTATACCCGTGGCCTATGTTCTGAGCCTTTCCGGAAGACTGGAGCTTGTATGGTGGGCCTTTCTGATAGCAGAGCTTGTTTCCCTGATGCTCACCCTGATATTCTTCCGCAGACTCAACGAGACCGTTATCAAAACGTTGTAATTGATAGATCACGTACTTATGTGATAAAATCATCTTTGGATGCTTTGCGGCTTTCATTCATTGTGGCGGTCGCATACAAAGCGGAGCAGTAATTTGAATAAATGAGGAGGCTTACATGGCTATATTTAAGGGTTCCGGAGTTGCGATTGTTACTCCTTTCAAGCCGGACGGAGAAGTTAATTACGAAGAGTTTGGCAGACAGATCGATTTTCAGATCAATAACGGCACCGACGCGATAATAGTATGCGGAACGACCGGAGAGTCGGCGTGCCTTTCGGAGGAGGAGCATCTGAGGGTTATTGATTTCTGTGTGAAGCATGTGAATCACAGGGTTCCCGTTGTAGCAGGCACGGGGAGCAACTGTACGGATACCGCGGTATATCTTTCACAGGAGTCCGAGAAGATAGGCGCTGACGGTCTGCTGATAGTGACCCCTTATTACAATAAGGCAACCCAGCACGGTCTTATTGACCATTTCACGATAATAGCTAACGCGGTTCATATCCCGATCATATTGTACAGCGTGAAGAGCAGGACCGGACTTAATATAAACCCTGAGACTGTGGCGCATCTGGTAAAGAATGTGCCTAATATAGTCGGCGTGAAGGAAGCCTCGGGAGACATTGCCCAGGTTGCACGCATCATGGCTCTTACTGACGGCAATATAGATCTTTATTCGGGCAATGATAACGAAGTTATACCCGTCATGTCACTTGGCGGTCTGGGGGTCATATCTGTTGCGGCAAATGTAGCGCCGAGCTATATGCATAATATGTGCCTTAATTTCCTTAATGGAGATGTCGCGGAGGCAAGGCGTATGCAGATCAAGCTCATAGACCTTGTGGATGCGCTCTTCTGCGAGGTCAATCCCATACCCGTGAAGCATGCCATGAATATAATGGGGATGAACGCGGGACCGATGAGAAGGCCGCTCTCTCCCATGGAGCCTGACAATCTCGAGAGATTAAAGAAGTCCATGAGAAACTTCGGGCTTATTCAGTAAAGACACCGGGAAAGGATTTATTCGTACCATGGTCAGGATCATAATGAGTGGCTGTAATGGTCATATGGGGCAGACTATCACAAGGATCGTCTCCGAAACTGATAATGCGGAGATAGTTGCCGGAGTGGATAAGTTTCAGGGCAGGGAGAATACATACCCTGTATATGATGATATCACGAAGTGTACCGAAGAAGCCGATGTAGTGATAGATTTCTCGGCCGCCGCCGCGCTTGAAAGTCTGCTTATCTACGGAAGAAAGACGGGGATACCGCTGGTTTTATGCACCACGGGTTATACTGATGAGCAGAAAGCAGCTATAGATAAGGCATCCGAAGAGATCCCCATACTCCGCTCGGCGAATATGTCGCTCGGAGTAAACGTGATTGCGAAGCTCCTTACAGAGGCTGCAAAGCAGCTCGCTCCGGCAGGGTTTGATATTGAGATCGTAGAGAAGCATCACAACCTCAAAAAGGATGCCCCATCGGGAACGGCTCTGTACCTTGCCGATGCGGTAAATGCGGGAGCTGATGACAGATTTACATATGTCTATGACAGATCCTCCAGATCAGAGGCAAGACCGAAAGGCGAGATAGGCATATCGGCTGTGAGGGGAGGAAACATCCCCGGCGACCATGATGTCATATTTGCGGGAGAGGATGAAGTGATAACTTTCTCGCACCGCGCGTACAGCAAAGCAGTTTTTGCGAAAGGCGCTGTTCAGGCCGCGGTCTATATGAAAGGAAAAAAAGCGGGGATGTATTCCATGCAGGATGTGGTGGCGGAACCCGGCAATTAGTCAGGCATGAGATTCAGACCCTGCATAGATATCCATAATGGCAGAGTAAAGCAGATAGTAGGTTCGAGCCTCTCGGATGCGGGGGATTCAGCAAAAGAAAATTATGTATCCGATAAGGATGCGGCTTACTATGCTTTTCTTTATAAGGAAATGGGGCTTGGCGGAGGTCATGTGATACTCCTTAACCCCAAAGAATCAGAGTATTACGAAGCGACGAAAAAGCAGGCGCTGATGGCTCTCAGGGCGTACCCCGGGGGGATGATGGCAGGCGGCGGCATAGATCCGGATAATGCCGGTGATTTTCTGGACGCCGGTGCAAGCCATGTGATCGTGACATCCTATGTATTCAGGGATGGACGCATAGATAAAAAGGCGCTTCAGGAAATGAAAGACAGCGTCGGCAGAGAGCACCTGTGTATTGATCTTTCATGCAGGGTAAAGGGGAAGGCTCATTACATTGTCACGGACAGGTGGCAGAAATTCACGGATGAGAAGCTTGATGCGAAGACGCTGGATTTTTTTGCCGGATACGCTTCGGAATTTCTTGTACATGCTGTAGATACGGAGGGTAAGCAGCAGGGGATAGATGAAGGTATAATCCCGATCCTTGCACAGTCTCCGGTTCCGGTGACATATGCCGGAGGAGTCGGGGAGCTTGATGATATTAAAAGGCTTAAGGAATCGGGAAGGGGTCTTGTTGATGTAACAGTGGGTTCCGCGTTAAGTATTTTTGGCGGGACGCTTGAAATTGGGGAGATACTTAAATGCATATCGTAATGGTTATAGACGACAGTCCTACTGATCTGCTCGTGGCAGAGAGAGCCCTTGAGGGATCATACAGGGTCATGACGGAGCAGAACGGTAGACATGCGCTTGATTACATGAAAAAGGTGTCCAGACTGCCGTCTCTTGTATTGCTTGATATAGATATGAAAGCAATAAACGGCTTTGAGCTTTTCAGCAAGATGATGGCTGATCCCAGACTCAAGGAGATACCGGTCATATTTGTATCGGGCAGCAGTGATGTCGCGACGGAGCTGGAGGCGTATCAGCTTGGGGCTGTGGATTATGTAGTAAAGCCTTTTGTATCCGAGATCCTCAAAAAGAAAGTAGATCTTCATATAGGGATAGCCGATGACAAGGCCAAGATCGCTGAACAGAACCAGACCCTTCAGGATTATAATCTGCAGCTTCAGGAATATAACAACGAGCTTCAGGGAAAAGCATCCGAAGCGCTGAGCAAAGTCGGCAATCTGGAATATTTCATAGTCGGCATGATAGCTGATCTTATCACAAAGAAGGACGGTTTCACCGGCTCTCACTGCAAGAAGGTATCCAAGTATATGGAAGTCCTGCTCAAAAAGATGATGAGAGACGGCAGCGCGAGATATCCGATAACCGACCTGAACCTTATACTGATGTCCAGTCAGCTCATAGACATGGGAAAGATAGGGCTGCCTGACAGTATCATACAAAAAGAGGGGAAGTATACGCCCGATGAGTTTGATACGATGAAGCAGCATACTCTTTTTGCGGCGGATTCTATCCAGAAATTCTCGTATCTTCTTCCTAATTCCCCGTTTATTACGTATATGTATCAGATGACGAGATCACACCATGAGCAGTGGTGCGGCAGGGGCTATCCGGACGGCCTGAGGGGGAATGAGATACCCCAGCTTGCCCGTATCGTTGCGGTATGCGATGTGTATGACGCGCTTGTATCAAAGCGCTCATATAAGCAGGCGGTAACCCATGAGCAGGCCTGCGCCATCCTCAATCAGGCAGCAGGCATACAGTTTGATCCTAATGTCGTCGCGGCGTTTAGTACCGTGCAGGGAGAGTTCAAGGAACTGTATCTGAACAGCGGCGGGGTTTAAAAGAAGAAGACTCTGCATCATCTGATGCAAAGTCCCGGTTAACTATTCCTTATCAATCTGCTTATTCTGGTGTATATAAGAAAAGTGGCATTGCTAAGAATTATAGCTTTGTAACATTAGTAGCCTGCGGACCTTTAGGGCCTTCTACTACGTCGAATTCAACAGCCTGACCTTCGTCCAGAGACTTGAAGCCCTCCATGTTGAGACCGGAGTAGTGAACAAAGACATCCTTGCCCGTCTCATCATTGATAAAGCCGTAGCCCTTTTGATTGTTGAACCACTTAACCGTACCTTTCATTGACTTTGACCTCCAAAAATTGTATGGCCGTTTTATGCGACCAACTGTATAGTATCACAAGAAAGCATAATTGTAAAGGATTGTGTACAAAATTTGAATGACTTTACATTTTTTTGTAACCACTCATCGGATGTATTGTTATGCGCCTGCTAAAACAAGAAACGGGTGCGCCTGCCAGATATTCATGGTATAACAAAACATGCCCTTTGGCATGTTTTGATCTCCTGCTATGGCAAAACAAGAAACTGGTGCGCCTGCCAGATATTCATGGTATAATTATTTTCTATGGGTAACAGGAACAGAAAACACAGAAAAAACAACAGCATTTCAAAAAAAAACAAACCGGTAGTTCAGGTTTTAGGCGATTTGCAGAAAGAGGATACACCGGAGCTCCCGAAGGAGGCTAAAGAAGAGCAGGGAATGGGAACACCGGAGGGATTGGTTGCGGAAGAACAGGGAACGAAAGCATCGGAGGAGCCGGATGAACCGATATCTGAGGCGGAAGCAGAACCACAGATGCAGACAGGAGAGGCATCCGGTACCGGATCGACTGAGGATACAGAGATAACAGATGAATCTGAGACCGAGACTCTGTCAGGATTTCGTATTTTGGATATTCAGGCGAAACCGGATGCGGAGGATAAAACCGCTGAAACGATGATAGAACCGCAACCCGAAACCAATACAGAAGAACCTGAAGAAACTGTGGAAGCAGAAGCCAATACAGAAGAACCCGAAGAAACTGTGGAAGCAGAAGCCAATACGGAAGAACCCGAAGAACCTGTGGAGGCAGATGCCGATATAAATGAATCCGGGACTTCCGGGTCTGCGGATGCCGAAGAGCAGCCGGCTGACACAGATAAATCAGAGGTGAGCGGGCTTGATGCAAAGCCAAAGAAAAAGGTAGTCCGTGAAGTCGAGGCGGTAAGGCAGGAGCCCGCAGATGAGATAA
>JAFUWM010000157.1 GCA_017483425.1 Lachnospiraceae bacterium
AGAATCTGTAGTCCGTGTTCTTGAACACTAAAAACATTCCTATCTCTGACATAGACCATGATATGTATTCTGATACCTCCATAAGCTTGATTTCCCCTGCCGGCAAGACTACATATGTTGAAAGCAACGCGCAGATAAAAGGAAGGGGAAATGCAACCTGGCGTGGAGAAAAAAAGCCATATGAACTAAAACTGCCCCAAAAAAGCGGTCTGTGTGGTATGTCAGCCTCAAAGAAGTGGGCTCTCATAGCAAATTATTTCGAGCCTACAAAAATGTATAATAAACTCGCCTTTGACGTTTCTTCTGATATAGGGATGGAATATGCTATAGAGTCTGACTGGGTTGATCTGTATGCAAATGGAGAATACCTCGGAAACTACCTGCTTTGCAGAGAACCAAATATAGGATCATCAGATCTTGATATAGGAAGTCTTGAATCCATGAACGATCCATATTTTGCTTCTGCTGTTCCGTACGAGGATACCAATATGAAAGGCTTCATATATGAAAATGCGGCACAGCCTGAAGCCGGCGGCTATCTTATAGAAAAAAACACAGACTCCTACTATGGTCATAAAAACTGCGGTTTCAAAACCCTTTATAATTACTTTACTATCAAATCCCCTAATAATGCCTCTATGGATCAGGTTAAATACATAAGCGATTTTGTTAACATGGTAGACAATGCAATCCGAAGCAATAATACAGACAAGCTGTCATATGTTGACAATGCCTCGTTTGTCCGCAGATTTTTGGTGGAGGAGCTCTTCTTTAACGATGATGCTTTTGTCGCCAGCTATTATTTCTATAAAAAGCCTGATGATAATAGCCTGTATGCAGGTCCTGTATGGGACTATGACGGTGCCGTAGGCGAGGAAGGCGGCATGTACGCTGATTATACCCGCTCCATACTCGATCAGCAGCATATCATCCTTGAGGAGGATATGGAGTTCAGAAATCCACTGGACTGGGATGTGATACTATATGAAGATGATGACTACAGGGATTATCTGGTCAAGGTCTTTACAGATAATCTCCCTGTTTTTACTGATCTCGTGAAGAACCGGATAGATAATTATTATGAAAAAATAGAAGCTTCCTTAAGGATGGATTATGCTATATGGAGAAGGGGGTGGGGAGCAGGACATTATGAAATCCCTTACAACAATGTCAGATACGCAAAGTTCTTTCTTGCACAAAGGATAGCTTATCTGTGCAGGAAATGGGGTGTATCTGATCCTATGGCAGATTATGATCTCTCAGATGGCTCTTCGCACATACTAACCATGGTCATGCCCGACGGGACTGATACGAGTATCACTGTATCCGACGGCACACAGATTTATCCTGATTCAATGCCTTCATATGACGAATCGGCATACTTAGGCTGGTATTATCTCGGTTCCGATGAACCATTCTCTTTTTTCATTCCGATATATGAGGATACGACTCTGGAGCTTGCTCCGGCCGGGAATGAATGATCACAAGGCTTTATATGCTTTAATACGGGTTTAGGATATACTGCGCAAACCTCACATTATCCCTGTTCAGGGTCAATACAGTGGCTGCCTGTGGTAATGACAGTATGATACAGATTGCAGCTGTGATCAAGGCATACTTTATAAGCTTTTTTTTATCCATGCCGTTCAGGCTGTTAACAGTCTCCATTATGCCCGCTGTACTATATGGTGTAAGCAGAAATGCGTAGGGGAGCGCGTACTGGCTATGTGCCTCCCATAATGTATGACAGAAGAATCCCCCCAGCAGATATATTCCAAAGACCA
>JAFUWM010000158.1 GCA_017483425.1 Lachnospiraceae bacterium
AAGTTCCGGACCATGAAGGAGAATGCGGTGGCGGCATCCGTTACCAAGGATGATGACAGGATAACAAAGACGGGCAGGTGGCTCAGAAAATACAGGATCGATGAGCTTCCCCAGCTTGTCAATATTCTGAAAGGCGAAATGAGCCTTGTGGGGCCGAGGCCGGAGATGATGAAAAACGTGGAGGAGTATACGGCGGATCTTCCCGAATTCCGCTACAGGCTCAGGATGAAAGCCGGACTTACGGGATATGCGCAGGTCATGGGCAAATATAATACTTCAAGCCGTGACAAGCTGATCCTTGACCTAATGTACATAGAGAATTTCAGCATAGCAAATGATATACGGCTGATCCTTCAGACAGTAACGGTGTTTTTTTTCGCGGATGAGTCTACGGAGGCCTTTGATGGGTGACGGGGAAAGGGTAAAGGTTTCCGTCATAACCGTATGCATGAACGCTGAGGCTACGATCGCAAGGACGCTGGAATCAATACTTAAGCAGACATATAAAGGTCCTTTGGAATATATAATAAAAGACGGCGGTTCAAAGGACGCTACTCTTGAGGTCGCGCGTTCGTTTGAGGGCAGGTTTTATGAAAGAGGGATAGATTACCGTATCGTCAGCTCGCCTGATAAGGGAATATATGATGCGATGAATCAGGGAATAGATATTTCATCAGGTGAGCTCATAGGTATACTGAACGCAGATGACATATATGAGTCAGTATGTATTGAGAGAGTTGTGGAAAGATATGATGAGACCGGATTTGACCTGTGCTATGGAGATCTAAGGATGATACTCCCCTCGGGAAATACATTTATAAAAAAAGCACGACTCAGGAAATACACGACCTCCCGTGACTGGAACCACCCCACACAGTTCGTAAAAAAAGAAATATATGACAGATTCCGGTACAGATGCCTGAATATATCAGATGATATGGATCTCTTTTTTGCCGTAAAAAAGAGCGGCGCGAAGATCGAGGTAATAAACGAAGTGCTTGCTGACTTCACTATGGGCGGGGTATCTACCAAAATCCCGATCCGGGAAGTACCTGAGAGGATAGGCAGGAGATACGAGGTATACCGTCATAACGGGTACAGCAGGGGATATATATTTGAGTGCGTGGCATTTGAGCTTATTAAATATTTGGGAGCCAGATTCGGATAGTTATGGCTAAGACGCTTACTTTTTTTTCAAATTATTTCAATCATCATCAGAAAGCCCTTTGTGACGAGCTTTTCAAAAGGCTCGGAGAGGGGTTTCATTTCATTGAGACCGAGCCCATGGAGGGCTTTAGATCCGATATGGGCTGGGGCCGGGAAGGAATACCCTCCTACGTGCTCAAAAGCTATGAATCTGATCAAAATGAAGATCAGGCAAATAAGCTGGCTTCAGATTCCGATATCGTCATAATGGGTACGGCTCCGGAGCGGTATATCAAAGAGAGACTCAAAAATGACAGGCTTATTTTCAGATATTCTGAGCGTCCTTTGAAGGAAGGAAGATGGAAAATTTTCGTACCGTATCTTACGAAAAAATTTTATGTAAACCACATTTCCAACCGGAATAAATCTATATATTGTCTCTGCGCCGGAGCGTTTGTTTCTTCGGATTACAGGTTTTTATTAAATTCATATAAGGACAAATGCTATAAATTCGGCTATTTTCCGTTTCCGGAAGAAAAAACATGGGAGGAATTATCTGCACACAAGCTGCAAAATAACCGTGTCAAGATATTGTGGTGCGGCAGATTTTTGAAGCTCAAGAGGGCTGACCTGCTTATAAAGGCATGCGCCGCGGCGAGGGATGAGGGATATGATTTCGATCTGGAGCTTGTTGGCAACGGAGAAGAGGAGCAGCATTTAAAGAAACTGACGGACGAATTGGGATTAAATGACAGGACAAGCTTCATGGGATACATGTCACCTGAAGATACAAGAGCCGAGATGGAAAAGGCGGATATCTATGTCTGCACTTCAAACAAGCTGGAAGGCTGGGGGGCCGTAATTTATGAGGGACTCTCTGCCGGATGCACGGTCATAGCGACCTCTATGGCAGGGGCAACGCCCTTTCTTATCAGGGACAGGGAGACGGGTCTTGTTTTCAGATCGGGAGATGAGAAAAGCCTTGCGAGGAAGCTCACCGCCTGTCTTAAGGATATGGATACTTCAAGAAAAATGGCAAAAAGGGCGTATATGCAGATGCGTGATATATGGAATCCTGATACCGCGGCGGAGCGTATACTTAAGGTATCGGAGCATCTTCTTAAGGGAGAGAGCTTTTATTATGATGAGGGACCTATGAGTGAGGCACCTGTCATATACGAGGACTGGTACAGGGAATGAAGAAGATCGTCTATCTGATGGAATATCCCATAGACTTACCGGGAGGGGTGCAGATGTCAACTCTCTCTGTCTGCGAGGGGCTTGCGGGCAGTCCAGGATATGGATATACCCCTGTAGTTATCTGTCCGGCGCTTCTTGACCATAAGCCTTCGGATTATCCTTTTGTGATAAGGGAATATCCCATGGGAGAAAACAGGCTCAAAAACCTTTTTATACGAATAAGGGCTTTCAGGGAGATCATTGAAGAGGAGGCTCCGGATCTCATACATATAGAGATGTCAGAGTCGCTAATAACCTATGGATTCATAAGAAAAAGATTCCGGGATATCCCGTATATCTATACGGACAGAGGACTCCTTTTCGGCTACAGGAAGCGCAGCAGAGTCTTTATGGATCCGGTGCTCAAGGACGCGGATATGCTTGTCACGACGACCGAGTATAATAAGCGTCTCTGGACGGAGGGGTCAGATATAAGACCTGTATGCACTATTCCGAATACAATATCGGATGCATACTTCGGAGAATATGAACCGGATAAGAGAAAAGAGCATGAGATCCCCGTAATCGGACTTGCCGGTCGCATCTGCATAGAAAAGGATTGGCCTTTTGCCTGTGACTTTATCGATGCTCTTTGTGAGACAGGCCTTATTTTTAAGGTTGATATCGTGCTTTCCACATTTGAAAAAGGGGATGAAGAACAGGTTGACATAATTCTAAACAGGCTGAAAAAAGCTATCGGCGGGGAGAGGGTTGAGTCACATCTAAACTATACTCAGCAGCAAATGGCTGAGTTCTATTATGACGTTGATATATTCTTGATGACAAGTCAGTTTGAATCTTTCGGAAAGGCTGCAGTGGAGGCTATGAGCAGAAAGTGCGCCGTAGTATCGACAGCAGTTGGCGGTCTTCCGGAAGTTATAGGGCTTCCCGGAAACCTGTATACTAAAGATAACATCAGTAATGGTATAGAATGTGTAAAAGAGCTTGCAGGAGATAAGGAAAAGCTTGACGGTCAGAGGGAGTTTTTTTACCGTAGATATCTGGATAACTATACAGAGGATAAATACATTGAAAGGCATGTAAAGCTTTATAATGAGTACGCAGGGAAAAGGAAGTGACACCTTTAAAGGGTTTCTTTCATACTTCTACGGAAATTTCATAGTGCTGCTTCTGGGCTTCGTACAGACACCCCTTTTAACCCGTATCCTTTCTACGGATGAGTATGGCAGGACGGGCATGTTTGAGACCGCGGTTACAGTCATATATATTTTTGCCATTTTGGGACTGGATCAGTCATATATAAGGTTTTATTATGAACCTGATACCGACAGAGGAGCGCTTCTTCGCAGATGTCTCACTCCTGCGCTCATCATAGTGACGGGGCTTTCGTTGATTTATATACTGTTTTCGGATATAGCAAATGCTTTTTTATTTGGCTCCGGCAGCGCAGATGTAGTAGCACTTGTTATCATATACACCTTTATCTCGGTTTTCGAGCGCTTCTTCTTTCTTGATGTGCGGATGCAGCAAAATGGGAAGCTATATTCAAATATAAACATAATAGAAAAGGTACTCTCTATCCTCACCATAATAGGGGCTTTCTATATAATAGGAAATGATTTCCGCGTGGGGCTGTACGCTTTGGTGGTACCGTGGGGAACTACCACGGCTTTCCTCATAATAAGGTATTTCTTCCTCAATGCTTCGGGGAAAACCGAAAAAATAGCAAAAAACGGGCAAAAAATCCCTTCGTACAGGGATCTTATATCATACGGGGCGCCTTTTATAACC
>JAFUWM010000009.1 GCA_017483425.1 Lachnospiraceae bacterium
ATCTGTATAACAGGAGCCACCTTATAGCCTACAAGCTTGCGGGTGAGAATGCAAATGTATACAATCTGATAACGGGTACGAGGTATTTTAACGCCGATGGTATGTCCTATGTCGAGGACAAAGTGGCAGCCTATGTCAGAGATACCGGGAATCATGTACTATACAGGGTGACACCGGTATTCATGGATGAGGAATTGCTGGCGAGAGGGGTTCTGATGGAGGCCGAAAGTGTAGAAGATGACAGGATATGCTATTGTGAATTTGTCTACAATGTCCAGCCCGGGATATACATAGACTATTCCGACGGATATAATAAAAGGACATAGACGATGGCTGAATACAGAAAATAAAGATGCAAAGCAGGGCTATGTGTGATAGAATAAAAATTAGTGGTTTTTATCGGAAGATCTGACATTTTTATATAAAGGAGGTATTTCAGATGGCATGTTTTATTGTTCCTGCGGCAGAGGCGGTAGTGACTAAGGTCGTTGAAGCTGTGGAAGAAAAGAGAGAGGCAAATGCTGAGGTAACAAGGGACGATGATACTGAAGCAGTCAGGATTCCCATGAGCCGTAAGCTGAAATGGCTTACATGTATGCTTGTCGGCGGCTCGGTTCTGCTCATGTTTGAGCATATATGGCATGGAGAGGTTGTTCCGTATTTCCCGTTCCTTACGGCGATGTACAGTGCGGAAGCCACATCGGAGATGCTGCATGAGATGGCGACTGTAGGAGTGACGATGGCTGTGCTTGTGACGGCAGTCTGGGCCGGCATATGTGTGGCGGCGGATGCGATAGTAAAAAGGACAGAGGGGGAGGCTGACGAGTCATGACGCTTCTTATCACTGTATTTGCTGCGGTATTCGCAACTTATCACTGGTACATAAGGAAGGATGACACATTAAATATCGGTATGCTCTGCTTCATGTTCTGGGGGGCTTCGATCATGTGGTTTGTGGACGCAGTGTTTGAGTATGCGGAGCTCGGCGCGGAGTACTTTACTCCTGCTGCCGGAGATATGCTTAATGATGCTTTTTTGGGACTTTCTGTAGTGGCTTTTGCGCTTGTCATATGGATAGCAGCATTGCTGATAAAGGATCCGAGGGGCGTTGTAGCCAAAACGCTTCATAAACAGACACACAGGTGACAGTACTAGAGTACCTGAGAGAGCATAATGTGAATATAGCGGCGCCCTGCGGCGGAAACGGCACCTGTAAAAAATGCATGGTGAGCGTGGACGGCGGGGCGCCTTTGCTTGCCTGCAGGACAGAATATGTAAGCGGCATGGACATAAAGGTTCTTTCCTCATCAGATGACATCGCCATACTTGGTACAGATGGCATAGAAAAAGCAGAGGACAGGCCGGACAGCGGCAGATATGGGATAGCCGTAGATATAGGGACGACCACCATAGCCGGAGTCATATGTGACAGAGGATCCGGTAAAATACTGGGTGAAGATAGCTGTATAAACTCAAATGTATCATTCGGAGCAGATGTTATCTCAAGGATTAAAGCTGGAGATGAGGGAAAAGGCGAAATCATGAGAGATAACCTGCTGGGCGATATAAGAACGATAGTTCTCAAACTATATAACAAAGCAATAACTGGCGATATAGATGACGGATCGAAAGAAAAAACGATTGATATAATAGCTTTGGCGGGCAATACGACCATGATTCATACCCTTATGGGATATGATCTTTCATCACTCGGAGTCTATCCCTACAAGCCTGTATTTATCGGACTTATTCAAGGGAAAACGGGCGATATACTTAATATAAAAACAAACGGTATCGAGAGTTCGCAGTGTGTTATTTTTCCGGGGGCATCAGCGTTCGTCGGAGGGGATATCATTGCCGGTCTCTATTATCTGGAAACTCAGGAAAATAACAAAAGATATGCACTGATAGATCTGGGTACCAACGGGGAAATGGCAATAGTAACGCCGGATACGATATATGCGGCATCAACTGCGGCAG
>JAFUWM010000159.1 GCA_017483425.1 Lachnospiraceae bacterium
AAAGTAACTCCTATTGCCATAAGGATATCATAGTACGAAAAATCCAGCATGGAAAGAATGGATGAATACTGTCTGAACTCCGGGCTGAATATCATATAGATAATTACCAGCGCTATGATAACAAGGAGTACTATGAACCTCTGATCTGATAAAATTGATTTTTTCTTAACCATTATCTCCTCCTCTATAAAACCCAGTTTTATATCTGATTTTGTCCGGTCGGATGCTGATACCGTAACCGCCCAAAATACGGGCGTAACGGTATCATGCTCCTTTAAGCGATATCACGCGTTGCCTTATCCATGATCTTTTCCTGTGTAGCTTCGGAAATATCAAGCTCACCGGTCTTTTTGCCCTCGCACATGATCACTATCCTGTCACTCATACGCAGGATCTCGGTCATCTCGGATGAGATCATTATGATGGATTTGCCCTCTGCCGCAAGCTTATTCATAAGCTTGTATATCTCATTCTTAGCTCCTACGTCGATACCTCTTGTGGGCTCGTCGAATATCAGGATGTCACAGTTACGTACAAGCCACTTTGCTATAACGACTTTCTGCTGGTTTCCACCGGAAAGATTGACCACAAGCTGGTCAGCGCTCGGCGTCTTCGTAGCAAGCTCCCTGATATACTGTTCTGTAACCTTCTTCTCTTCACTCTTATTGATGAAAATACCGTTCATGTACTTCTCGAGCGTCGCCATTGTTGAATTCTCGGTTATGGTCTTTTGTACCACTATACCATAACGCTTCCTGTCCTCTGACAGATAGCCGATCCCGTGTTTGACCGCGTCCTGCGGTGAATTTATCGTAACCTTCTCCCCGTTAACATAGATATCTCCGCTCGTTTTGGGATCCGCTCCGAAAAGAGCCCTTGCCGTCTCGGTACGTCCCGCTCCCATGAGTCCTGAGAATCCGAGTATCTCGCCTTTTCTCAGCTCGAAGCTTACATCCTGTACCATCCTTCCGGCATTTAAATGCTCAACCTTAAGCACTACCGGAGCGTCCTTCGGAACCTTGCTCTCAGTCTTGGGATCCTCATAGATCACACGACCGACCATCATGTTTATGATATCTTCTTTTGTGCAGTCCTTGGTGATAAGGGTTCCTACATAGCCTCCGTCTCTCATGACCGTGACCCTGTCGGTTATGACCTTGATCTCATCCATGCGGTGAGAGATGTATACGATAGCCAGTCCCTTTGCTCTGAGATCCCTTATTATTACAAACAGATCCTCGATCTCTTTCTCTGTAAGTGCTGCCGAAGGCTCGTCAAAGATGATAACCTTCGCCTGATGTGAGATAGCTTTCGCGATCTCGCACATCTGCTGCTTACCGACCGTGAGGTCGCTCATCTTGTCTCTCGGATTGATATCGATCTTAAGCTCGTCAAAAAGCTTTTTTGATTCCTCGATCATCTTTTTGTCGTCGATCTTAAAGCCCTTCATGAACTCACGTCCGATGAATATATTCTGCGCTACCGTAAGATCTCCGATCATGTTGAGCTCCTGATGCACTATGACTATGCCCGCATCCTGAGCCTCTCTTGTATTCGTAAACTCTACTTCCTTGCCCTCATAGGTTATGGTGCCGGAATCCTTGGAATAAATACCCGTAAGCACCTTCATGAGTGTAGACTTTCCTGCTCCGTTCTCTCCCATCAGGGCATGGACTTCGCCGCACCTGACATCAAAGTGGACATGATCCAGCGCATGCACGCCCGGGAAAGACTTGTCTATTTCTTCCATTGTAAGAATTGCATCAGCCATTGATCTGCTCCTTTTTTATAATCAGTTCTTTCTGCGACGTGCCATAACGTCTGCATAAACTACGACGATTACGATGATACCCGTAACTATAAGCTGTATATCTTTCGCAAATCCAAGTGCCAGGATACCCTCCTGCAGCAGAGATATGATAAGCACGCCTATGACCGTGCCTCCGATCGAAGCAAGTCCTCCTGCCATGGAGGTACCGCCCATGACGCAGCCTGCGATAGCTTCGTTATTGTACTGATCGCCGTATCCGGGCTGCACCGTTGTATACGCTCCAACGAAGAATATAGCCGCTATCCCGACGAGAGTGCCGCAGATCACATATGCAAGCATCTCCCACTTTTTGGTATCAACACCGGAAAGCCTGACAGCCTCACGATTGCTTCCAAGACACAGGATGTATCTGCCGGGCTTTGTATTATTAAGTACTACCATGCAGATGAATGCCGCTATAAGGAAAATAACAAGTCCTACAGGAAAGCCCTTATAGCTTACGAGATTTCTGAACCAGCCGTTGACTGGATCAGTAGATAACGGCCAGCTTACGGACTGGGTCTTTGTATATACGGCCGCGATGCCCTTTGCGATATTCATCGAAGCCATAGAAACTATGAAAGGCGGTATTGTCCAGTATGAGACCAGATACCCGTTGAACACTCCAAACAGAAAGCCTATCACTATGCTCATGATAAGAACAACTATAACGGGCGCTCCCTTAAACACCATAGTGTATCCCGATATCAGTCCGCAGCAGAACATTACCGGCCCGATCGAGAAGTCAATTCCTCCGGTCGCTATGACGAATGTAACGCCAAGTGACAGGAATCCCAGGAAATATACATAGTTCATGACGCTCATTATACGCGCCTTGCCGAAAAATCCCGGAACCAGAAGCGAGAAAGCGATATACATCAGGATCAGCACGCAAAACAGTATGACCCTGTTAAATCCAACCTTTCTCACAAAAGGATTCTGTTTGATCTTATCCACGTTTCCCTCCGTTCTTTGAAACCTTGTTTTTTCGTTTATTTTTCATAAACGAAACGTTTCACTTTTGCATTTTATTATAAATATTGTCTGATGTCAAGGCTAACTTAATATTTTCGTAAATCCGCCATGCATGTGTTTTGCGCCGGCTATGCCAAGACAGATATAGTGTATTAAGCGTTATTTATAGTAAACGACTTAGGCATCTGCCTAATGTCGTTTACTGCGCCGGATTTTGGTCGCTTAAAAGCGACATGTTTCCTTACAAAATCCGTGCGCATCCATGCGGAGCATTATAGTAAACGGCAATTATTTTTGCCGTTTACTATAATATCACGTACCGACTCGCCCTGCTTCAGAGCCGCGTACAGACTTACGCGCTGGGGAGGGAAGCTGTTTCCTTCCTCTATCCTCTTAAGCAGTATCCTCGCTCCCTCGGAGGCAATCTCCTCCATAGGCTGTGCCACGAGGGTCAGCTTAGGCTTCATGACCATGGGGAGAATAAGCTCGTCGAAACCGATAAGGGATATGTCCTCGGGACATCTGATCCCCTGCTCGTTCAGAGCCATGATAACGCCAAGGCTCACCTCATAGTTGGTCGTAAGTACTGCCGTAGGTCTTTCTTTCAGCTTTAAGAGCTTCATCATGCTGTTATATCCAAGCTCCGCGGAATGTATATGAGCTGAGCATATATATTTGTACGGGACATTGATACCGGCCTTTTTCATCGATGCAAGATAACCTGTGTATCGTTCGTTTCCAGTGTATTCTTCTGAATGAATGACCGCGATCCTGCGATGTCCGTATCCGATCAGATAATCAGTCGCTCTCTCTGCCGCGTTTGAATTATCTATTGTCACGCAGTCAAAAGCATCGCTTTTGATCTCCCTGTCAAGCAGCACTGCCGGTATCCCGGCCTTATCTGCAGGAGCCAGAAATCCGGGCTCCCTTGACGCAGTCACGAGAAGGATCCCGTCCACCTGCTTCTCTACACAAAAGCGTATATTCTCGGCCTCCTGCTTCTCATCCAGGTTTGAATCACAGATCATCATGCCGTAGCCCCGCTCATGGAGATAAGCCGAAGCATGCTGGAGCAGGACTCCAGAAAAGTTGCTAGCTATATTATTTACGACAAAACCAATGGTTCTGGTGCGCTTTGTCACAAGCGACCGGGCAGTCTCATTGGGATGATAGTCAAGCTTTTTTATGGCTTCCTCTATCTTCTGCCTGTTTTCGCTCCTGACATTTCCTCCGTTCAGGTATTTTGAGATCGTCGCAAGTCCCAGTCCGGTCTCAGCTTTGATATCCTTTATCGTAGCTGCCATCTGCTGATTATCCTATGCCTCCTGAAAATATTCCGCTGCCTCTTCCGGGAATTTATATCTAAAAGCCTCCTGGGCAGCTTTTATAAACGGCGCTAATTCCTCCGTGATCTCAAGCGTCTCCGGTATGGTCACCGTCATTTCCTTTACCTCGCGCGCTATCTTGTTAACGCGGCGTTCATCGGAAATATGTCCCAGTCCGAGCAGCACGGAATTGTAAGTTTTATCCCTTTCACAGATATCAAAATAAAACAGTGACAGATTGAAAAGCTCGTCATATAAAGCTTTCTCACCGGCCTCACCGTATTCTGCGCAGAGCGGGAACTGCCAGTCCGCCTTTATCCCGTCAAGCTCCTTACGAAGCCTCTTTCTCTCACCGGGAAGATAGATCCTGCGCTTGGTAGACTGCAGGTTCATCCAGCCCCTGATACCGTAATCTATATCCATCCCGTTTTTTTTGTCATACCTTGCATTCCAGATCTTCTCCCTGATCTCAAATTCGGTATCACCGGAGTGCGACTCTCTTTCACGGTCCAGGATAACCTTCCTGCGAGCCCTGTCAGTCTCCTTTTTATATTCCGAGATCCATGCGGCGTCCATATCAGGCCTTCCCGACGGAGCCTACTACCTCCATCTTCTGCATCACATATTTCTTTATCTCCTCCATGCCGGGAGCACTGTACTTTTTCGGATCGAAGTCATCCGGGTGTGCCTCCATATGGGCTTTTACGCCTTTGGTAAAGGCTATGCGCAGATCCGTCGCATAGTTCACCTTGCATATACCGCGGCTTATACAATCCTTTACCTGCTCGTCAGGCACCCCTGATGTACCGTGAAGCACCAGAGGGATATCAACTACCTTGCGGATAGCCGAGAGAACCTCTACATTTACCTTTGGCACTCCTTTATATACACCGTGGGATGTTCCTACGCCGACAGCAAGCGAATCAGGATTGCACCGGGCGACAAACTCCTTCGCCTCCTCAGGATCCGTATATGGATTGTCGTCACCGTTCTCAAGGTCGTCTTCTTTGCCGCCTACCTTGCCAAGCTCCGCCTCCACGGGGATACCTCCCGGACGGCAGGCGTCTGTAACTCTTTTGGTAAGGGCTATGTTTTCCTCGAACGGAAGCTTGGAGCCGTCTATCATTATGGACGTGTATCCGGTTCTGTATGCCTGCATCGCAAGCTCAAAGCTGTTGCCGTGATCCAGATGCATGACAACCGGAAGCTTCGTCCGCTCCGCCGCCGCTTTTACGTTCGCAAGATAATAATCCAGTCCCGCGTATTTTAACGTGCCGGGCGTCGTCTGCATTATGACCGGGGATCCTGTCTCCTCGGCAGCCGCAAGCACCGCCATGACAAACTCCATGTTTTCTACATTGAAAGCTCCTAC
>JAFUWM010000160.1 GCA_017483425.1 Lachnospiraceae bacterium
GAACGGAACAGAAAAAAGTCAAATGTAAACTGGCAGTTCCGCACAAAAGATGCCCGAATTAAGCTTGCATCACTTTACCCTGAGCTCTAAAGCTCGGGGTAGCAAATTTAAATTTGATTATCAATGTGTCAGTACACTAGTATATCTTGTATACAGATTTGAGCTGAAGTACCGGTCTCCCCTGTCGGGAAATACGGCAACTATATTTCCCTGCTTTATCCTGTCGGCTATCTTGAGTGCCGCAGCCATCGCCGCGCCCGATGACGATCCTGCAAATATGCCTTCATTTCTTGCAAGCGCCTGCGTAGCGCTGAAAGCCTCCTTATCGTTTACCTTCACTGCCTCATCCATCAGCGACAGATCCATGGTATCGGCCACAAATTCGGCTCCTATCCCCTCGATATCATAATCATGATGCTCTCCCCCGCCTAAAAGCGAGCCCTCCGGGTCGGCCAGTATTCCTTTTATTTCGGGATTCTTTTCTTTTAAGTATCTCATGATCCCCGAGAATGTACCGCCGCTTCCGGCGCCGGCTACAAGATAATCTATCTGCCCGTCAAGATCTTCATATATTTCGGGACCCGTAGTCTCATAGTGCGCCCTTGGATTGCTCTGATCCTTAAACTGATCAAGTGATACGGCGCCGTCAATGGACTCCTTTATCTCCTCTGCCTTTTTTGCAGCACCGAGCATTCCCTCCTCTCTCGGAGTGTTTATGATATCAGCTCCGAGTGCCCTCATAAGAGTCTGCTTTTCTTCGGAAAATTTGGTAGGGACGACAAATATTATATGATAGCCTTTATTTAATGCCGCGAATGCTATTCCAAGTCCCGTATTGCCGGCAGTTCCCATGACTATGGTGTTTCCGGGCCGCAGGATGCCATTCTTTTCCGCTTCCCTCAGCATATATGAACCGGTTCTGTCCTTCACGCTACCGGATGGATTCCAGAGTTCAAGCTTTGCGTATATATTCACTCCTTCCTTAGCCCCCATATTACTTATCTTAACTATCGGTGTATGTCCTATAAGACTTTGCATTGACTTGTAATATCTCATTTTGATCCCCCTCACTTTTCAGCCGCTTTGATCGCCTGCTCTATATCCTCTATTATATCAGAAACATTCTCTATTCCCACGGAAAGCCTGATGAGGCCGTCTGTGATGCCTACCTTTTCCCTTATTTCCTTAGGTATCGCCGCATGTGTCATGGTCGCGGGGTGACAGACCAGAGATTCCACCCCGCCCAGACTCTCTGCAAGACAGACAAGCTTGAGGCTTTCAAAAAACACATTTATGTCATGCCTCTCATCCAGCTCGAAAGAGATCATTGCTCCGGGAGCCTTCGCCTGCTTTTTGTTTGTTTCATATCCAGGATCGTCCTTAAGGCCAGGATAATATATGCTCTTCACAGCCTTGTTTTCTTTTAGCCGTTCTGCTACCTTTAACGCATTCTCCACATGCCTGTCCATACGGACACCGAGAGTCTTTATCCCCTTTATCAAAAGAAAAGAATCAAACGGCCCGAGTACGCCTCCCGTAGAGTTTTGTATGAACGCAAGCTTTTCAGCCGTATCCTTGTCGCTGCACACCGCTAGACCCGCGACTACATCGCTGTGGCCGCCGAGATACTTGGTCGCACTGTGTACAACTATATCCGCGCCAAGCTCCAACGGTCTCTGCAGATACGGTGTAAGGAAAGTATTATCCACTATCACTGTAAGCCCGTGTTTTTTTGCCGCCTTTGCTATAGCCGCTATATCAGTAACGGTCATCAAAGGATTCGCGGGACTCTCAAGCATGACGGCCTTGACATCATCCGTTATCGCGTTTTCAAACGCTTCAGTATCAGATGTGTCCGCTATCCTGTACCTGATATCAAAATGGTCAAATACCTTATCAAGTACACGGAAAGTCCCTCCGTATACATTGCTTCCGATAAGGATCGTATCCCCGCTCTTAAAAAGGGAAAGTACGGCAGTCGTCGCGGCCATCCCCGAGCCGAAGGCAAAGCCCGCATATCCTCCTTCAAGCTCCGCTATCAGGGACTCCAGAACCTCCCTCGTAGGATTTCCGGTCCTCGAGTATTCATATCCTCTCATCTTTCCCAGACCGTCCTGCTTGTAAGTAGATGTCTGATAGATCGGGGTATTGACTGCCCCGGTTCTCTCATCAATCTGGGAACCGGCGTGTATCAGCGCTGTTTCAATATTAGTGTATTTTTCCATATTTCCTCCTCTGTTATGAAGTGACCTTTGTCAAGAGAAAATTTCTGACTTGCTATTTATCTCTTGATCAATCACATTTGTTTGTTTTTGACAGCATCTGGCAAGAGCCATTCTAACAGTCTCCGGCATGTAGCCACTCTGTTATTCGTGGATTGGTTACCAACAGGCTAATGGTCCGCCGAGAGCCTTGCTATCTAATTTCGTGGATCAGGATTTGCATCCTGCCAACATAGAGGAGCCGCAATTAGCTCGAACCGTGGTGTTTTATGGCTCTTATCAGATACTGTCAAATATACTTCTTTGTTATATATGGCAGAAATCTGCGCTATGCCGCTGATTTCTGCTTAATTATCCAAATCGTTCGGATGGCTGGCTGTCAAGGGCTTTAGCCGCGAAGCGGTGCTCAGCACCCTTGACTGACGGACAGCCGAATGATACTCACGCCGCTGTAGCGTCTATGTTATCCGTCATCATCCCCCAGACAAAACATGCCAGTTCCCTTGCAACTGCTGCAATCGCAACATTTCTCTTCTTTCCATGCCGTATGAGCCTGTAATACTTGCTTCTTAGCCTCGTATTGGCTTTGTCAGCATAAGCTATGATCTCTGCGCTGTTTCCTTGTTGCCGTTGTCTTAAAGCCTTTGACTTATGACCTATGGCTCCCTTGCATATACCCCCGGCAGCTTCTACAAGGAGCAGGCGTAAGTGGCTATTACCTGCTTTTGTAATGCCAAGTCTGTTGACCTTCACAGCACTGGAGTGTTCTCCCGGCACCAGACCAAGATATGCTGCATATACATTTCCTTTTGCAAATCGCGTAAAATCTCCTGTCTCAACAATAAGGGACAATGCCGTATGTGTCTTGATCCCAAGCAGACATCCAAGTTTCTTTACTTTTTCGGTATACTCCGTCTGGGAAGCAATCTCCTCTATCCTTGCATCAAAGCGCTCTATCTTTGCTGTCTGTTCCTCGTATGATGCGAGATATTCATCGAGCGTTTCCTGGTACATCGGAGCCAACTTAAGTTTCTTAAGCCATTTCAGATGAGCAATCGTCCATTTAGTGCCTTCGTAATAATGCCCGTGCCTTATGCAGAACATGCCAATCTGTTGTTTTATCTTCTTAAGTGCTTTTTTATGATCGTCTCGCATCCGCAGATACTCTTTTACCGAATCATCCTGCTCTGTAGGTATATAGACCGGATGATAGCCGCCATATGAGAGGCATTTGGCTATCAGATGCGCATCCCTGCTGTCTGTTTTAATGCGCTGCCCCTGTTCTGTCAGCATAGTTGTCGGCGCGAGAATCACGCACTTTACCCCTGCCCCAGTAAGCTGGTTGTAGAGGGAGTATCCCAAACATCCTGCTTCGTACCCACACTCGATATCATAGGTATCATTCACCCCGAGTTTCTGCTTAAGATTTTCAATGAACAAGATGATGTTCTTGTAATCCGGCGCTACTTGGACATTTGCAAAAACACGATCCTCTGCTCCAATCACTGGTTCCATTGCACATAAAGTATAGTTTGTGCTATGGACATCCATCCCAATCTTGAGTATTCTTTTCATAGTGACCTCCTTTGTATGTGGTAACTCCTGTTACCGTTGATTTTCACAAATCGTAGTATACGGGTGAATCCACGATGCTACAAATGCGAGGTCACTTCATATTATCTAATAACTCTAGTTTATTATCTGACTCAGTCCGGTCGGATGCTGATACCGTAACCGCCTAAAATACAGGCGTAACGGTATCATGCTCCTGAATTTATCCGACAGTCCCCGTTCAGCTGCGCTGTCCAGATATCTTTTTAACTCTTCTATATATCTCTCGCCCAGCTCTCCCGGAACGCTGTTTTTTTTCGTGATATATCCGATCTCCATGATGCTGTTTGGATTCTCCTCATCCTCCCTGTAAGGCACCACTATATAATCTGACCCGTTCTGGTCATCAGATATTATCCCCGAGCAGAGCGTATAACCGTTTAATCCTGCCATTAGATTCAGCATTGTGGCTCGGTCGGTAGCCTTTATGGTCTGCGGATATATGTTTTCACTTAAGATCTCTTCTGCAAAATAATAGCTCTCCTCCCCCTGCTCAAAGGAGAGACAGGGATAGGCTTTCAGCTGTTCAAAGGTTATCGCCTCTTCCTTTGCCAAAGGGTGTCCTTTCCAGAGATATACATACGCATGGCATTTGATCAATGAATGGAACTCAAGCTCATGCTCGGTAAAAAGCTTGTTCAGCGCCTTCTGATTGGTACTGCTCATGTAGAGTATGCCTATCTCGCTTTTAAGACTGCCGACATCCCTTATAACGTCAAGCGTCCTTGTTTCCCTTATGGCAAGATCAAAGCGGTTCATGTCATAATGCTTTGCCATCTCGACAAAGGCCTTTACCGCAAATGAATAATGCTGGGTAGAAACGCTGAACTTCCTTTTATAATCTCCTTCTCCCTGATACTTGTGGGCTACCATGCCGTAATGCTGGTATAAAAGACGTATATCCGAAAGAAACTCCGCCCCCTCGGGTGTCGGGAGCACACCCTTATGAGAACGAAGAAAAATAGTTATGCCTGCCTCATGCTCTAATTCATGAACCGCGCTTGTAAGCGTTGACTGCGCAATATAAAGCTTCTCGGCAGCTTTATTCATTGAACCGCATTCTTCTATTGTAAGCGCATAAAGCATCTGCTGTATCGTCATTATATTATA
>JAFUWM010000010.1 GCA_017483425.1 Lachnospiraceae bacterium
CATTTAATGCGCTGCTTAAGAAAGGGATAACGTATCTTGCGGATGCCGGTATAGAGGATGCAGGAACGGATGCGGCTATATTACTGGAGCACCTTACCGGCATGGATCGGCAAGACATGCTGATCAGCGGCGGAGAGGAGACAGCAGCCGGACTTGAGGATAAGTACAGGGCTCTGCTTGAAAAAAGAGCGGAGCATGAACCCGTGCAGTACATCACGGGTATGGCGGATTTCATGGGACTCAGGTTCAGGATAAATGAAAATGTACTGATCCCGAGATTTGATACCGAATTTCTTGTAGAGGAAATGATGATCGACGTCTGTGACGGGGCATCTGTTCTCGATATGTGCACAGGCTCGGGGTGTATCCTGCTGTCGCTTATGAGCTACAAGAACGGAATAATCGGCGCAGGAACCGATATTTCAAGGGCTGCGCTGGATATTGCAAAAGAGAACGAGAGAATGATCAAAGAACATGAACCGGTCGAATGGATACTCTCTGATATGTTTGAAAACGTCGCGGGGAAATATGATTATATTGTAAGCAATCCGCCGTATATACAGTCGGATGTCATACCCACTCTTATGAGCGAGGTGAAAGATCATGAGCCGCGGATTGCCCTGGACGGAGACAGTGACGGCCTCAGATACTACAGGATAATCGCGAAAGAAGCCGGAAAGCATCTGAAAAGGCACGGGAAGCTTTTTCTGGAGATCGGCTATGATGAGGCAGAGGCTGTATGCAGGCTTTTAAGAGAAGGCGGATTTACGGATATACAGGTAAAAAAGGACTACTCGGGAAATGACAGGGTCGTAAGAGGTGAATATCATGTTTGAAAATGTCGAGAACATAGTATTGAAATATGACGAGCTCATGAGGCGGATATCGGAGCCCGATGCGGCATCCGACAGCAATAAATACATGGCGCTCATGAAGGAGCAGGCGAGTTTGACGCCCGTCGTGGAGGCGTACAAAGCCTACAGGGATAATGAGAATGCCATAGAAGAATCACTGCAGATCATAGATGAGGAATCCGATCCCGAGATGAAGGAGCTCGCAAGGGAAGAGCTTGCGGAGGCCAAGGACAGGCAGCCGGAGCTCATACAGAATCTGCGGCTTCTGCTGCTGCCTAAGGATCGTAATGATGACCGCAATGTGATAATGGAGATAAGAGCCGGAGCTGGAGGCGACGAGGCGGCGCTATTTTCCTACGACCTTTTCCGCATGTACACCCACTATATAGAGTCCAGAGGCTGGAGCACGGAGCTTATGGAATTCGAGGAGACCGGCATTGGAGGCATGAAGAATATCTCGTTCATGGTCAAAGGAGCCGGAGCCTACTCCGTGCTGAAGTATGAATCCGGGGTACACCGGGTGCAGAGGGTTCCTGAGACTGAATCCGGCGGAAGGATACACACGTCCACAGCCACGGTGGCAGTTATGCCTGAGGCAGAGGAAGTCGATATCGACATCGACGAGAAGGACATAAGGATAGATGTCATGAGAGCCTCCGGAAACGGCGGACAGTGTGTCAATACGACAGACTCCGCGGTGCGGCTTACGCATTATCCGACAGGCATAGTCATCTACTCACAGACGGAAAAGTCACAGCTTCAGAATAAGAACAAAGCCTTTGCCCTGCTCAGGTCAAAGCTTTATGATCTGGAGCTTCAGAAGAAACAGGAGGCCGAGTCTGCCGAGCGCAGAAGCCAGATCGGTACCGGCGACAGATCCGAAAAGATACGAACCTACAATTTCCCTCAGGGCAGGGTCACGGATCACCGCATTCACCTGACGCTCTACAAGATTGATGACGTGATGAACGGGGATCTGAGTGATATAATAAATGCCCTGACAGAAGCGGATCGTGCGGCAAAACTCTCGGAAATGGGAGAAAGCGCCTGATACATGGAAATGATGTATGATAATGTGGTATAATATTCTTTACGGCCTTAATTAAGCCGACAACAGCAGGAGTGACACAGTCTGAAATGGCGGATACGTCAATAAGCGCGGAAAACGATATAGAGAAGCTGAAAAGGGAGTTAAAGGATACGAGAGAGGAGCTTGATATCCTCCTTTCAAGTATGCCGGGAGGCGTCATGACCTATGACGCGGACACTGGCAGGATACTGTATGTCAATGAGGGATTGCTCACTATCTTTGGGTGCGGTGAGCAGGAGTTCAGAGAGCATTTCATGGACAGCTTCAGTCTCTTTGTCATAAAGGACGACAGGCGCAGGATAAAGGAGCTTATAGACACACAGATACAGTTTTTTGATCATGTGGAGCTGACCTATAGATCAATGGGACTTGCGGATGATGTGGTCTGGTTTAATCACAAGGCTACTCTTCGTCAGACCGATGACGGGAAAAAGATATTCTTCTGCATACTTTCTGATGTCACAGAGCAGAGAGCCATTCAGAATCAGCTTCAGGCAACGAACGAGCAGCTCTATATGGAGACCGAGCGCTTTAAGCTGATTGAAGAAGCAATAGACAACGTCGAGTATGACTATGACGTTGACAGTGATAATCTCTCGGTTTCAAGGAAGGATTCCGGAGGCGTGAGACATTGGAAGAATATAGATCACGCCATGGTAGGCGGTCAGGTCTATGGTTCCATTCATCCGGATGATCTGGATGTGGTAAAATCCGTTTTTGGCTCCGCGCTTAAAAATCCGGGCAAGGGCGTCGTAGAATACAGGATGTCGGTAAACGGAGAGGCTTATCTATGGTACAGGCTTAATTATGCGTCATTTGAGGGGAAGAATGAGAGGATAATCCGTGTCGTTGGTTCGGCAAAGGATATCACGGATGAGAAGCTCGAGCAGGAGAGGCTCCGCTCCGAGGCGGAGAGGGACGGCATGACCGGTCTTCTGAATAAAACCGCGATGCAGCTGTATTCAGCAGCGCATCTTTCAAAGAGTGATTTCAATGACTGCCACGCGCTTTTCATGATAGACACAGACAATTTCAAATCCGTTAATGACACGCTGGGACATGGTATAGGCGATGATACGATAAGGTTCGTGGCGGATAATATTCGCAATGTATTCAGAGATACAGACCTTGTGGGGCGTATGGGCGGAGACGAGTTCATGGTGCTTATGAGCCATACTACGCTCGATATCGCGAAAGACAGAGCTCAGAGGCTTAATGACAAGATAAGGTCGGATGTTGACGGAGACGGAGAGAGCGTGCATATAAGCTGCTCCATAGGTATTGCGTTTTTTGCGAGAGACGGCGAGGATTACGATACTCTTTTCAGGGCAGCGGACAGCGCGTTGTATGAGGCAAAGGAAGCAGGAAAGGATTGTTACAGGATATATGGGGAGAGCGTTAAATAGGCTTACCCGGGGCATCGGTGCGCTGCTGCTTTTTTTCTTTTTTTCTTTTCTCACAGGATGCGGAGCAGGCACGGAGCATGTTGAAGAAGCTGATTCGCTGATAGAGAACGGTTCATACCAGGAGGCGTTGGAGAGCCTTGATGTGGCCGAACAGTCCGGTGAGAATATGATCCTTATTCACAGATCCAGAGGCATAGCCGATATGGGATTATCGGACTACGGCACGGCAGTGGATGAGTTTACGGCTGCTCTTTCGGAAAACGACGGCTACGTGAAAGACATAGACGTTGATATTTCTTATTATCTTGCCATAGCCCAGTACAGGACCGGGGATATTAGGGGCGCGAATGATACTTATTCCGCTATACTTGCGTTGTATCCAAAGGAATCGGATGCGTATTTTCTCAGAGGACGGACTTATCTTGCTTTACAGGATATAGATAACGCGAAGTCTGATTTTGACAAGGCGGTGAAGCTTTCGCCGGATGACCCTGATCTTTATGTGCAGATTTACGAGGCTTTGTCTGATGCCGGACTATCGGATGACGGACAGAAATATCTGAAAAGCGCGATGGAGCTTAATACCAAGCTGTCAGCTTTTCAACAGGGACGTCTGTATTACTGCATGGGTGACTATGAAAGGGCAAAGGAGAATCTTGAGAACGCTGTAAAGAACGGGGATTCTCAGGCAACATTGTATCTTGGCAGGACTTATGAGGCTCTGGGTGATACGAATTACGCCGCGTCGCTTTATAAGTCATATCTTGACGGAGATCCCGGAAATGCGCAGGTCATGAATCAGCTCGGACTGTGCCTTATAGACCTTGGCGATTACAGCGGAGCGCTCGATGCTTTTAACAAGGGGATCGATATAGGGGATCCGGCCATGGATCAGTCACTGAGATTTAACCAGATAGTCGCCTGTGAGAATATGGGAGATTTTGACAGGGCAAAGACGATGATACAGGATTATCTTGCCATTTATCCGGATGATGAGGAAGCGATAAGGGAAAACGAATTCCTGGCTACCAGATAAACAGTCGGGAAGAAAACGGGAGAGCAGATATGTTTTATGTAGTTAAGCGTGACGGACAGAAAGCGGACTTTGATATATCAAAGATAAATGACGCCATAGTGAAGGCATTTGTTGCCTGTGAGAAGCAGTATAATAATGACATAATCGAGCTTCTTGCGCTGAGAGTCACGGCGGATTTCGAGGAGAAGATAGTAAATGACGCGATAGGCGTTGAGGACATACAGGATTCGGTTGAGAAGGTACTGAACCAGGCGGGATTCACGGAGATCGCGAAGGCTTATATTCTTTATCGTAAGCAGCGTGAGAATGTAAGGAATATGAACTCTGCCATCCTGAACTACAGGGATGTCGTGAACGCCTACGTCCATAATGAGGACTGGAGGGTCAAGGAGAATTCTACGATAACCTACAGCGTGGGAGGCCTGATCCTTTCCAATTCCGGAGCGGTGACGGCAAATTACAGGCTGTCGGAAATCTATGATCAGGAGATAGCGGACGCGCACAGGAACTGTGACATGCACATCCATGATCTGTCCATGCTCACAGGCTATTGCGCAGGCTGGTCTCTCATGCAGCTTTTACTGGAGGGACTCGGAGGGATCAAGGGCAAGATATCGTCTTCTCCCGCGAAGCATCTCTCGGTACTCTGCAACCAGATGGTCAACTTCCTCGGAATAATGCAGAATGAATGGGCGGGAGCGCAGGCATTCTCTTCATTCGATACATATCTCGCGCCGTTTGTAAGGGCGGAGGATCTTTCATACAGAGAGGTAAAGCAGTGCATAGAATCGTTCATATTCGGAGTGAACACTCCTTCGAGGTGGGGCACGCAGGCGCCTTTCACCAATATAACCCTTGACTGGACAGTGCCGGAGGATCTTGCGGACATGCCCGCGATAGTAGGCGGCAAGCCTCAGGACTACTGCTATAAGGACTGCAAGAAAGAAATGGATATGGTGAACAGAGCCTTTATTGAGACGATGATAGAGGGCGACGCGAACGGCAGGGGGTTCCAGTATCCTATTCCGACATATTCCATAACAAAGGATTTTGACTGGTCAGAGACTGAGAACAATAAGCTGCTATTTGAGATGACAAGCAAATATGGAACTCCGTATTTCTCTAACTATGTGAATTCGGACATGAAGCCCTCGGATATCAGATCCATGTGCTGCAGGCTGAGACTTGATCTCAGGGAGCTTCGCAAAAAGAGCGGCGGTTTCTTCGGCTCCGGCGAGTCAACCGGGTCGATAGGTGTCGTTACGCTCAATATGCCGAGGCTTGCGTATCTTTCCATAAGTGAGGCTGATTTCTTTAACAGGCTTACCCGTCTCATGGATATAGCGGCGAGATCGCTCAAGATAAAGAGAGACCTCATATCGAGGCTTTTGGATGAGGGACTTTATCCTTACACCAAGAGGTATCTTGGATCGTTTAAGAATCATTTCTCCACGATAGGCGTCGTTGGAATGAATGAGGCATGCCTCAACGCGAACTGGATAGGCAAGGATCTCACCCATGTGGAATCACTTTCATTCACAAAGAAGGTGCTGAATTTCATGCGGGAGAGGCTTGTTGCATATCAGGAGCAGTACGGGGATCTCTATAATCTCGAGGCCACACCGGCTGAGAGCACGGCGTACAGGCTGGCAAAGCATGACAGACAGAAGTATCCGAATATAATCACGGCGGGGGAGCCCGGAGAGACACCGTATTATACCAATTCATCACATATGCCCGTGGGCTTCACGGACGATATATTCGAAGCACTTGACAAGGAAGACGAGCTGCAGGTTCTGTATACCTCGGGAACAGTATTTCACGCGTTCCTCGGCGAGAAGCTTCCGGACTGGAGGGCTTCGGCGGAGCTTGTGAAAAAGATATCCGATAATTACAAGCTGCCGTATTACACGATCACACCGACTTATTCGGTATGCCCCGAGCACGGGTATCTTGCCGGAGAGCAGCGTACCTGCCCGAAGTGCGGCAAGGCAACGGAGGTGTATTCCAGGATCACAGGCTACTACAGGCCCGTGCAGAACTGGAATGACGGCAAGATCCAGGAGTTTGCTGACAGAAAGACCTACGAGATCGCAAAATAGCGGGAGGAGGACAGGTTATGATATCCGGACTTATAGACGCGATAGTTGATAAAAAAGCTCCGATAGTGGTGGGGCTCGATCCGAATCTGAAGTTCATACCTGATCATATAAAACAGGCGGCGATCGGGGAAAAGGGAGAGACTCTGGAAGCTGCCGCCGATGCCGTGTTAACCTTTAATAAGTCGATAATAGACGCGACATATGATCTTATTCCCGCGGTGAAGCCTCAGATAGCCATGTATGAGCAGTTTGGCATACCGGGACTCATTGCTTACAAGGAAACTGTAGATTACTGTCATTCAAAGGGACTTATCGTGATAGGGGATGTGAAGAGGGGAGATATCGGTTCTACCTCGGAGTCCTACGCGATAGCGCATCTGGGTGAGATAAAGGTCGGAGAGAAGAGCATAAAGCCTTTTGACGAGGATATGGCTACGGTAAATCCCTATCTCGGTACTGACGGAGTGAAGCCCTTTGTGGATGTGTGCAATAAATACGACAAGGGTATATTCGTTCTCGTAAAGACCTCAAATCCTTCAAGCGGGGAATTCCAGGATCAGACAGTTGATGGCGGCGGACCATTATACGAGCTTGTCGCTGTCAAAGTGAGGGAATGGGGGGAGGATTCAATGGACGGCGCTTACAGCAATGTTGGAGCCGTGGTTGGCGCAACCTATCCCGAGCAGGGGGAAAAGATCCGTAAGCTGATGCCAAACACTTATATCCTCGTGCCGGGCTACGGCGCGCAGGGCGGCAAGGCCTCCGATATAAAGGTATTCTTTAATAAAGACGGGATCGGAGCCATAGTCAATTCGAGCCGCGGGATCATAGCGGCCTACACAAAAGAGCCGTACAGCGGCAGATTTGATGCGGAGCACTTCGCGGATGCTTCACGCGAGGCAGTCCGGGATATGATATCGGATATCAATACGGCGCTATTCGATACGTAAATCCTCTGTTACTACGCCGAGTGCTTCCAGCTTTGCTTTTGCTTTTCTAAGCTGGTTTTTTACTTCCTTATCCTTTTCTTCTCCTTGTGCTTTATCTATCCTAAGGAGATCGGTATATATGTCTATCATATTTGAAGCCTGTACTTTTTCAGTCATGGCGATCCTTCCTATGTCTATAACTATATCACCAGAAGCAAAAACCAACAAATGATATTTTGTGTCTTTGATATTTTTTTTATTTATGATAGTATTTTGTTTTATGTAGAAAAAAGATTTTTGCGATTTAATTCACAAAAAATTCAGGGTGGGGATATGGAGAGATATAAAGAAGAATTCATAGAGTTTATGCTGGACTGCGAGGTTTTGAGATTCGGGGATTTCACTACCAAGAGTGGAAGGAAGACACCTTTTTTTGTAAATACCGGATTTTACCGTACCGGAGCGCAGTTAAAGAAGCTTGGAAAATACTACGCAAAGGCTATAGCGGAGGCTTTCGGGACGGATTTTGATGTGCTCTTCGGACCCGCGTACAAG
>JAFUWM010000161.1 GCA_017483425.1 Lachnospiraceae bacterium
CCCCGAGTATCCTGCGTTTCAGGGGATACGGATACGGACCAACTTCAAGCATATGCACGTCATGGTTTGCCTCGAGCATGAGGAGATCGCTGTTTTTCATGCACTCAACCATATGCTCATCATATATCCCCAGATCCGTCGCTATGGATGCCCGTTTTCCGTTATTTTCCAGACGGTAGGCTACGGGCTCCGCCGCGTCATGGGATATCGCAAGCGGCAGTATCTCAAACCCTCCGAGACTGAATACATGATCAGCTTTTACTACATGATACAGATGATCCGGTATATCCTTGTATTTTGGCATCATCCTTATGGCATCTATCGTGCCCTCCGTGGCGTATATCGGAAGTCCGTATTTTTTTGCTATGACCGCAAGTCCGCCTATATGGTCTGTGTGTTCATGCGTGATAAGTATGCCCGTCACATCCGGTGTCGTAAGCTCCAGATCATTAAGTCCCGCCTCTATCCTCTTGCCGGATATTCCCGCATCTATTATCAGATGCGTATCATCATCACCTACGTAGGTACAGTTTCCCGAGCTTCCGCTCGCTATGTTGCAAAATCTCATATATGATTACTTCTCCCAGTATATCTCGAGCCTGTCTCCATCCTTTATCCTCTCGGAGTACTCGGCTCGCATGCCATTCTTTTTGGTTATGACCATCTTGCCGTGGGGCTTTGAAAGGTCAAAGTCTATATGGTCAAATACATCGACAAACACATAGCCCGTCTTGCCTGTAAGCGTGACATCCTCATCATTTACTATTACATTTATCGCGGTATTGTCAACAGGCTCTGCTGCCTTCTGCTCTACTGCATCTGAAGCAGCGGACTCCCCAGGATCCATCTGCGCCGCGTCATCTCCGGAAGCCGCGTCCGATGAAGTATTTTCTGAAGCCGCTTCATCATTATCAAAAGTCTCCGTCTCTGATCCATCGGCATCCTCATCGGGAACATCATACTCCTCTTCTTCATGCGGAGTATCATCTATCAAAAGCTCTACGGTAAAATTCTCATATACCTTTGTTTCGCTGTCGGCGGGCTCATGATTTATCATTATGTCAGAGTCCTTCTCAGCTTTTACATCAAGGAAGCTTAAAAGCTGGGATACGGTCACGTAGTTCCTCATTATTATCTCATCGCCGTCCCTTACCTCGTAGTAGCCGCTCTGGAGGGCACCGTTTACCTCTGCATATTTTGGTATCTCTACTTCGCTTCCGTTAAATACTACCTTTAATGACTCGGTAAATTCAGGAAGCTCCTCTATGGTAAGATGCGCCGGAGCTCCGGCAGTGGACGGCTGCACCTCTATGGCATCTCCGGCTTTTATTGAGGCATTTAGTGAAGCCTCGTCACCGTTAAGCTTTATCTGCGCTCCCTCGCCGGTCTCGCCCCTTACTACCCTCTTTTCGCCGTTTATCGTATAAGCAATCTCAGCGCCGCGCTTGGGGAAAAGATCCGCATTCGCAAATCCTGCCTGCACCGCGGCATCCATGACCTTTAACTTATTATTGTCATAGAGCTTATACTGTACGTCATTGAAAGAAACAAAGATGAAATTATTCCTCTGTCTGAAGAAATTAAGGCAGATGCCTATAGGAGTGACAAGAAGGGAATCCGCCGGAAGGGATTTATCCTTGAAGTCAATGTTTTTTAGCACATCCTCGCCTCTTACCGCGACCCTTGTAGGATCTATCCCCATCTCCTCGGCAAGACTTTCGGTATATCCCGGCATCTTGCCGCCTCCACCTACCACGAAGATAGCGGATACGGGCTTTCCCCCGTTCAGCTTCTTTATCTGGTCGGAGGTCTCCCTCGTCATTATCTTTACCGTATCCTTTACAATCTCCTCGACTTCTTTTGCCGTGGTCTTTCGCTCAAGTCCCATGATGTCGGTAAATGTGACGTTTCCGCCCTTTGAAGCTTCATACTTTATATGCTCAGCCTGATCAAAATCCGTAAGAAAGGCCTTCGCTACCGCCTCTGTGAGCTCATCACCGGCGCTCGGGATCATGCCGTAAGCGACTATGGATTCATCCCTCGTGATGGAAATATCACTGGTTCCCGCGCCTACATCCACGAGCGCAAGGTTCAGCATGCGGAAGCTCTGAGGTATCGCGACCTCCATAGCGGCTATGGGCTCAAGCGTCAGATCCGCCACATGAAGCCCCGACATCTGCACAGCTTTATAGAGTCCGTCCACTACCTCATCCGGCAGGAACGTCGCTATGACGTCCGCGCCTATCTCCGTTCCCTTGTGCGCCAGAAGATCCGTCATGGGATATTTATCAAGATAATATTTCTGAACCGTGTAACCTACACAGTAAAACTTCAGGTTGAGCGTGCTTTCCTTTATGAATCTTTCATAAGCCCTCTGCGCTCCGAGAAGCTCCAGGGAATAAATGTCTTCATTCGTGACATCCCTCGTGTCTCCAAGCTCCTGCTCTACATGCACGGTGATCGTCCTTAAGACTCGTCCCGCTGCCGCTATGCATACTTCATGCAGCGGCCGTCCGAGCTTTATCTGAAGCCTGCTCGTAACCTCCGTTATCGACTCTGCGACCGCGGCTATATTATGGATCTGTCCGTCCTGCATAGCCCTCGTCTCATGCGGCTTGCTCTCTATGGCAACCACATGGAAGGTCTTGTTAAACATATATCCAACGGTACCCACGAGGCTTCTCGTGCCTATATCAAGACCGTATACGAGCTGCCCCGGATATTTCTTATTGTCCGCTGTCTTTTTTTCCGCCGATTTTCTCTCAGCCATTTTGCTAACTCCCAAACCCTCTCTATTTATTGTTACAATTCTGCGCACAGCCAGTGCACCGAATTGCTACACGCACGCCGCCATGCAAAATCGACTGAAGTCGATGGGCGGTGTGCCGACCAGCCAAGTATATTGAGCCGTAGCCCCGCGGCAAGCGCGTGGCTCGGCACTGAACAGTAACTATTTATTTTCCAATTTTTCAGTAAGACCCATTGCTAATTCTACCACAAGATCGGAATTATAGTGCTCCCATTCTCCCCATCTGCCGAGTCCGTATACATTATTCGATGCCGCCTCGTCAAGTATCAGGCGTATCGCATCCGGCTTTCCTATAGTGTTCAGCGGATACGCGTACTCGGAAATAAAGGCTGTGTCCCCTTTTTCCGGCTTATATCTCTTTGTATTGATCTCGGCCCATGAGCCCTTCGAGCCCCTGGCGAAGGTATTCCTGTAGAGTATCCGGTGATAGTCCACATCAGGAGAAGGCACATACTCCCAGTTCACTTTCTCATCCTCCACGTCAGGAAGATACTTCACGACTATGGAGGAGTGTTTAAGCTTTGAGACAGCCTCTGTAAATCCGCCCGACACCCCGGATATGAGATCAAAACACGGCCACGGCGCTGTGTTTATTATCATATCAGCCTTGTAATCGCCGTTTACGGTACGGTTTTTTATATCAATCTCTGTGACTTTGGTATCATATTCTATATATCCCTTAAGTCTTTCCGCAAGTCTCAGCCACAGCTCTCCTGAGCCGTGTTTTTTTGGATAATAAAACTTTGCGTGTCCGGGAAGGGTTCCATACGGCTTTTTCATAAGGCACGACCTCAGCGTATCCTCAAACGATACATCCGGAAGCTTATTCATCCAGTATGTGCCGAGGGTCGAGAGATCCACGGAAAATATCTTTTCATTGTAGGGAAGCATGTAATCCGACGCGATCTTTTCCCCAAGCTTCCAC
>JAFUWM010000162.1 GCA_017483425.1 Lachnospiraceae bacterium
AGCCGCACAAAAGGTATATTAACATTCTGTTATACCTTTTGCAAGAACTTTTTTTTGCCGTATATTATCCGACAGCCAAAAGATCCTTAAACCATCTGAGCGAATCAAGATATGCCGCGTAAACGGAATCCATATCGATATCCCTTAGCACCATCTGCCTTGATACTTCCTGCCATGATGCCGTCTCATACTCCTCAATGAACGAAAGGACTTCTCCGAGATCTCCCTTTCTGTAAAGCAAAGCCTCATCTATAGCCTTTGAAATCTTTACCATGGAAAGGGCTTCCTCCATGGTCTTGTCAAGCATGAGGTCGAGTACCGAGAACATTCCCGTAAGGAAGAGTTCCTGTGAGAGCCCTCCTATGCCGAATACTTCGGCAAGATTTTCCGCGAACTTGGCGCGAAGCATTGAAATACGGGTAGTCTCTGATGGCTTGTCCGCGCAAAGCTCCTTCGTGACCGCCGTATTGATCCATTTTTTAAGCTCTTTCTGTCCGAGCATCGCCGCCGCGTGCCTTACTGACGTTATCTCGGAGTTCATAGCCATATGGTTGACTATCTCGAGCAGGGATACAACAAGCGCCGCGTCATTCTGGATTATATCGGCGGCCTTGGTAAGATCAAAATCCGGATTGTTGACTATATTGAGGAGCTCGAGGTAGTTCATCTTTAACGGAGCTAACTCTCTGTCGCTTGAGGTCTTGGGCAGTCTGAAGAAATCCCCCTCATACAGACTGTATCCGCCGTCCGCCGTAAGCTTATCGTAATCCTCCTGAGAGTCTACATTTATACCTACGAGCTTCAGGTTCGGGAACTGTGTCTGGAAATATACCCTCGCCACCTGGATCTTTATCTTCTTATGATCGAGAAGTATATAATCCATGAGCTTCAGTATCACCCTGTATTCCTCAAACTTATCTATGGGAAGGCTTCTGATAGCAAGCTTATATCCGTCATTTTTCAGTGCCGCAAGACGGCGAACGTAATTCTCCTGTGGTGTGACCTCCGGTCCCATAAGGAGTACAAGCTTATCATGAGGCGCCTGGCACTGGGAATCAATATCGGCAAATATTGATATGTCATTTACCTCTATGAATACCTCGCGGCTTCCCGACAGTGTGTCTATACCGGTGGAATCAACTATGTCAAGTCCGGTAACGAAGCCTGCGCCGTCAAATCTTGCCGAGCCCGCTGCCGCAGGCGTGATCAGCAGATTCTCCTTTTGTGCGAAGATAGAGTACGCACACGTCATCATGTTTTTGTCAAAAAGCGGTATCAATGTAGCCAGCATAATACTTCCCTCTCCTGATATAATAAAAACTAATCTATATTATACACCACAAACCAAAGCCGTGCATTATTTTTTTATTCCCACTGCTCTCTCTTTGAAACAGGTACATGCCACTTGTCATGTAGGCATTTAAGGAAAGTCTTCCATTCCTGCGGATACTCATTAGAGCCCTGAGCCTCCGACTTAAGAGTGAGGCTGTTTACCTTAACCGCCCATGTATCTCCGTCAAATATGCCTGCCTTAGTATATCTGTGTCCGTCCCATTTCCCTATGCCGCAGGTCTTCATATCATCCAGAAATTCCTGAAGCCTCTGGCCTATCTTAAGCTCTCCGTATGAAAGATCCACGGACCACGAAAGATACAGCTTGTCCTGATTATCCTTTATCACTACATGATAACCTGTGCCGTAGAGTCCCCATGCGTCCGCCCATGTAAACTCGAAAACCGGTTCTATAGGCTCCCGCCTGGGCTTTACATTTTTATCTTCGGCTGCGTCATCCTCCTGTATCTCCTGCTTTACGGGAATTTTATCCTCATGGCGGGGCCGTCTTTCCTGCCTTACGTGTCTTGAGTTCCTGTCCTGCTTTGCGGGCTTTTCGTTCTCCGCCTTTTTTTCTGCTCCTGCCTCTTTATTCTGCTCCCCCGCTTTGTCAGGATTCTTGCCGCGGTAATGTCTCCGCCTGCCGTGCCTCTTTTTCTCCTTGTTCTCTTCCATTACCACTCCTCTTTATAAAACCCATCCGATCTCGATTCAATACGATAAACATTATATAGGCTATTGTTCTGTCCGTCAAAGATCGAACAGCGAAAGCTGGTTGGATTCAGGCATATCCTCAAGTATCCCAAGCTCCTGCAGTCTGTCTGCCATGGCAGGCGAAGCCCCGCTGCGCGCACAGAAATCGTCTCTTGAAAGAAACGGCCCTCTATCCTTTGAAGCGTTTATCTTTGAGATCAGAGCATCCGCCGCCTTTGTGCCTATGGCGCTTATGGACGAGAGAGACGGCATTATCTTTCCGTCAACGATCTGGAAGCTCCTTGCCGAAACCTTATTTAAATCTATGGGGCAGAACTCAAACCCTCTGGCATACATTTCCTGCACTATCCTCATATCCCTGAGTTCTTTTTTCTCGGTATCTTTAAGGTCATTTTACCTCTTTTTGTAATCCGTTATGAGCTCCGCAAGCATCGCGGGTCCCTGACAGCATTTTTCATATGAAAAGCCGTTTGCCCTGACCGAGAAATATCCGCAGTAATACGCAAGCGGCATATATACCTTGAACCATGCGATCCTGTAGGCCATCATCACATACGCGGCGGCATGCGCTTTAGGAAACATATACTTTATAGTCTGACATGAGGTGATGTACCAGTCGGGCACACCGTGATCCGCCATTTCCTTTTTCCAGTCATCCCACTTGTCACACTTGCCCTTCGCGACCTTTCCTTTCCTTACATTCTCCATTATCTTGAAGGAGTCCTGGCTATCGAGACCCTTGCCTATAAGGTAGAGCATTATATCGTCACGGCAGCATATACAGGTGGAAAGCGTTGCCGTACCGCTCTTTATGAGCTCCTCGGCATTTCCCGCCCACACATCGGTACCGTGCGCAAGACCTGATATCCTTACAAGGTCAGTGAAGTTCTCAGGCTTTGCTTCCATGACCATCTTGATCGCGTTATCCGTACCGAATTCCGGAAGTCCCATGGAGCCGTTCGGAGTGCCGCCTATATCCGCGCTCGTGATCCCGAGTGCCGAGGTGTCCTTAAACAAGGTCATGACCTTTTTGTCATCAAGCGGTATCCCTCTCGGATCAACTCCGGTCAGATCCTGCAGAAACTTTATCATTTCGGGATCCTGATGCCCGAGGTTATCAAGCTTCAGCAGATTATGGTCTATCGAGTGAAAGTCAAAATGCGTAGTGACCGCGGACAGATCATCCATCTTGTCCGCGGGATGCTGTATGGGAGTAAACGTATCTATCTCTTCCCCGTGAGGAAGGACTATGACTCCTCCCGGATGCTGCCCGGTGGTTCTAAGCACACCCGTACAGCCAAGAGCTATCCTGTCAAGCTCCGCCGGCCTCACATGCTGCTCATGCCCTTCATAATATTTTTTTGTAAATCCGAACGCGGTCTTGTCCGCGAGCGTCTCTATCGTACCTGCCCTGAAAGCATGTCCCGCCCCGAAAATGACCTCTGTATACTTGTGTGATTTTGACTGATAGTCCGATGAGAAATTAAGGTCAATATCAGGCTCCTTATCCCCTTTGAATCCGAGGAAAGTCTCAAAAGGAATATCAAAGCCCATCTTTTGCAGCTTCTCTCCACATTCAGGACATACGGCATCGGGAAGATCTATCCCGCAGGTATTATCTTCGTGGTATTTTTTCACTATATCCGAATCAAAATCAGAATATTTGCATTTAGGGCAGAGATAGTGGGGTCGGAGTGAATTGACCTCAGTTATGCCCGCAAGATAGGCCGCAAAGGATGAGCCTACCGAGCCCCGGCTTCCCACAAGATACCCGTCTTCATTGCTCTTCCATACAAGCTTCTGGGCTATGATATACATGACGGCATAGCCGTTGCCTATGATCGACTTAAGCTCTGTATCCATACGCTCCTGCACGACTTCGGGAAGCACTTCACCATAAAGCTCGTGGGCTTTTTTCACGCATATGTCCCTCAGCGTTTCGTCCGATCTTTCTATGACCGGAGGACATTTGTCCGGACGTACCGGATATATCCTGTCTATCATGTCGGCTATCAGGTTCGTATTCTCTATGACTACTTCCCTTGCCTTATCGGAGCCCAGATACTGGAATTCTTCAAGCATCTCCTCCGTGGTGCGAAGATAGAGCGGCGGCTGTTTAGCCTCCCCTCTTTTATCCTCGGGCTTGTATTTGATTATCCGCCGGAATATCTCATCCCCGGGGTCTATGAAATGCACATCCCCTGTGGCGCATACCGGCTTGTTCCACTGCTCGCCAAGCTCCGCGATCTTCCGGTTTATGTTTCTTATATCCTCCTCGGAGCTGATATCATTATCACGGTCGATCAGGGACAGGTAGTTTGACGCGGGCTGCATCTCCAGATAATCATAGAAGCTTACAATATTTGCGATCTCCTGCTCCGGCCTGTCCTCGATCAGCGCTCTGTAAAGCTCTCCTCTTTCACATGCGCTTCCAAGCAGAAGTCCCTCCCTGTGTTTAATAAGCTCGCTTTTCGGTATCCTCGGAACCTTCTCATACGCTCCGCCAAAATACTTGACATGAGACATTGATACGAGCCTGTAGAGATTGACACGGCCTGTTTCGTTTTTAGCAAGCAGTGTCACATGGAAAGGCATGAGATGCTGC
>JAFUWM010000011.1 GCA_017483425.1 Lachnospiraceae bacterium
AAAAGGACATCGCTACCGCCGGCAGGTTTTCGTCCCATATCCTTTGTAGCAACGCTTTTCGTTGAGTCGTTAAGGAGCCGTATCCTGCCGTCCATTGTATCATCTTTTATTGCAGTATGAAGACCTGCACCCTCGGACTTATTGTAAAGAGCATTATTGAGCATAGCTGTTCCGCCGCTCACATCATCAAGAGTGTCATCAGACAGCTTACCGTTAATGTTGATATCATTGTTTTCAGACATGATGTTTACCTCCTAATAATATATATAGTTCCGTTTGATTATGTCCGTTCTATATATTTATACGAAAAAAGTTTGTGGATGGCAATGTTTTTTCACTTCCTAATTGATTCTCGTATTATTTTACTTTATGTTACCTCGTTATAGATGGAGACAACAGTGCATTTGGCGTAAAAAACAATACCATTCGTGTGAAAACGATAAATTTGAAATTTGAGCAGGTTTTCATGTAAGATATAGAAATGCTGGTCTGGTCAAATACGATCATTGATCTATATAGAAGGAGCATGATACCGTTCGAGGCGTATTTTGCCGAGTTACGGTATCAGCATCCGACCGGACAGAATCAGATATAAAACTGTGTTTTACATAGGAGGAAACTGATGGGAAAAAGATTATTGGCAGGAATAATGGCATTGTTCCTGCTGATCAGTTCAGGATGCGGTGCTGCCGAGGTTTCAGATGACGGCGCAGTTAATCCTGATCTGGCAAGAGGCAACAAATGGCTTGACTCTGATCTTATCGGGAGTGTGTCCGAGGGTGATGAGATAAGGCCTCAGGATGACTTTGCGGCTTCCGCCAATAAGGAATGGATAACGACATCGGGTATCAGGAACAGGTACTTTGATCAGATCACGATGATCGTTGATGAAAAGAAGGTCGCCCTGCTTGATGACGATTCGCTCACCGGCAAAGGAGCCTTGGAGCTTAAGAAGTACGCTTCGCTTGCAGGAGACTGGGAGGCAAGAAACAAGGACGGCGTGGAGCCTTTAAGACCATATCTTGAAGCGATCGAAGATATTTCCGACCTTAACAGTCTTTATTCATGGATTACGGACCCTGTTAAGAATCCGCTTGGATTGGGGATAGTAAGCGTTGATATGAGCTCTGCGGGACTCAGGGCTTATCCGGACGAGTACAGCGTCTATTATTCACAGCCTGATTTTTCATTGGGGGCTCCTGACAATTACGTTAATCTGACAAATGACTATGAAGCAAAGGAGATCGCTGACCAAAAGACGACCTACATCCTGTCAAGACTTGGATATGGCGATGAGGAAATAGGTAAAATTCTGAAGGAAAATTATGATATGGAAAAGAAGCTCGCCAAATGCATTCCGCCTGATAACGATGACGACGATGCTGAGCTTGAAATGACTGATCCCTACGAAGATGTCATCGCTGCGGCAGGCTCCTATCCCCTTGACGAATATATGAGATCAAGAGGATATGAAAACATAAAGCACATGCTCGGAGAGAAACGATATCTGAAAAAGGCTTCAAAGCTCTGTACCGAAGGGAATGTGCAGAAAATGAAATCCATGTTTATCGTAGGGTATGTGCTGGGTACGGGAAGGTATCTTGACAGAGAGGCTTATGACAAGTTTAAGGAGATAGACAAATCCCGTACTACGCAGGAGATTCCTGAATATGAGGATGAAACGGCAAAGGAAAACAGCATCCTGACGGGATATATAGGGGATAGCGCCCTTGTCGCCGCTATGGATGAGCTGTATCTTGACAAGTATATTGAGCCTGAATCAGCGGATGAACTGATACAGATGACAAAGGACATAATCGATACATACAGGACAGAAATATTTCCAAATGAAGAATGGCTGTCTGAAGATGGAAAGAAGAAATGTCTGGATAAGCTTGACGCTATAGTGCTGAATGTCATATATCCCGACTTTTCAGGCGTTGATTATACAGACCTTAATATAGTATCTAAAGAGGACGGAGGCAGCTTCCTTGAGGCGGAATTTGAGTCTGATCGTTTTCTGTCAAGGAGGCTTGGCGAGAAAGCCGGAGGGAAATATGACAGAAGTCTCTGGTTTCCCTTTGACACGGCGAACAGCACGACAATAACAAATGCGACATATTCGCCAAGGAATAACAGCATAAACATATACGCAGGGATACTTGAGGACCCCGCATATCATCCGGGAATGAGCAAGGAGGAGCTTCTGTCAGGCATAGGAGCCATAGTCGGACATGAGATAACCCACGGCTTTGACACCAGCGGGGTGAGATATGACAAGAATGGAATGAGGGACAACTGGCTTCCGGAGGAGGATCAGCAGGCATTTAATGACAAGGCTGACAATGTTGCGTCCTATTACAGCAAGATCGAACCGTATAAGGCGTCGGGGTCTTACGACGGCGATAACGTGAAGGCGGAGGCAACGGCTGATATGGGAGGACTGAGAGTGACACTAAAGATGGCGTCCCATATTGACGGCTTTGATTATGACAGCTATTTCAGGCATTATGCCCTGCTTTGGGCGGCTCAATACAGTCTCAGACATGAGGAATACTATTTCAAAGATGACGAGCATCCGATCGGCTATCTGCGCGTAAACATAGGACTTCAGCAATTTGATGAGTTTATGGACACCTATGATATAAAGTCGGGAGACGGGATGTATCTTGAAGAAAAAAAGCGGATAAGTGTCTGGTAATAAATAGAAATTTGAACACGGTTAGTCAGGAGGTCAACACTAATGAGCGAAGCAATGATAAAGCTTGATGGAATAAAGAAATCATACGGAAAGCATGATGTCTTGAAGGGCGTAAATATGCAGGTGAACAAGGGCGACATCTACGGTCTTATCGGCAGGAACGGAGCGGGCAAGACAACCATCTTCAAGATGATATTAGGTCTTTCCGAGATGAACGAGGGAACGGTTTCCATAGAGGGCAGCAGTAATGAGAAAGAGCTGATGAGGGGCAGGAGCAGGATAGGCTTCCTTGTAGGAGCTAAGTTCTATAATTATCTGTCCGCAAGGGATAATCTTAAATATTACGCCACGGTAAAGGGCATACCTGATAAGGAAGCGAAGGACGAGATTTCAAGGGTGCTGGAGGTAGTGGGATTACAGGATCTGAAGAAGCCCTTCAAGAATTTCTCTCTCGGTATGACACAGCGTCTCGGCATAGCGAATGCGATACTTGGAAATCCCGACATACTGATACTTGACGAGCCTACAAACGGGCTCGATCCGCAGGGTATAGCGGATGTCAGGCACATGGTACAGAGGTTTCGGGATGAGTACGGCATGACCGTCATAGTGTCTTCACATATACTCGGAGAGCTTGAGCATACCGCAGACCGGTTCGGCATAGTGAATGAGGGAGTGGTGGTCAAGGAGATAACGCAGGACGACCTTAAAGAGAAGCAGCCGGCCGTGGAGATAGCCGTGGACGATCTTGAAAAAGCGAAGAAAGTTCTCACCGAAAACGGGGTAAAGATAATGAGGGAGGTCGAGGAGAGATCAACGCTTGAGGATTATTATTTCAGGCTTATCGGAGGGAGCAAGGAATGAGAAAGCTTGTAAAGGCCGATGTACGGCGGATACTTCGTAAGATAGTGATATATGTGTTTGCCTTATTGATGTATTTGATATTATTCATCATGCAAAACAAGGATGACCCGAGCGATCAGATGGATATGTTTCGCGCGATGGTTGAGTTTTTGGGGAATTTTTTAGTCCTTGTTCCGGTATATCTTACGGTATACGGGGATGAAATGAAGGCAGGCACCATGCAGTGTGTTATAGGCAGGGGCATGGCAAGGATAAAGGTTGTCATAGGAAAGTTGATTGACTGCGCAATTCTGTCAGGGCTTATGCTCTTTGGCCTGGTACTTGTATTTTATCTGAAAAACTATATAGGAGACGTGAATCTGACGCCAAAGCAGAACGAGATTGCGCTTATCTATACTGTCATAGTTTGGATTAAGCTCGTGGGATATTACGCTATAGCGGGGATCATGCTCTTTGCTACATGGAGCTCATCTCTTGGACTCATCACGACCATACTGCTCCTTTTTGTAAGAGTAGGGCTTCAGACCTTGCAGGAAAAAACGCATCTGGGAGTGTATGACAAATCATATTCGGGGCTTTTGGAGGATGGCTATAACGATATCCTGATAGGTAATTTCCCGTGGCAGATAATAGTCGCCGTCGTAGTATATATAGGCGGTGCGCTGCTTATCACGTATAAACTGTTTGACAGAAAGGAGCTTGACCTATGATAAATTTGATAAAGGGCGACCTGCAGAGGATAGTGAGAAAGCGGTCATTCTGGTTTGTCTTTATATTAGGCATAATCTATAACGTGATAAATGTCGTATATGTCATGCAGACAGGGCTGTATAATTCATATACCTTTATGAATCAAAATGTCGTGGATATAATGCAGGACTGCGGCTTTATAATCGGGATCATAATCTTCCTTGCGGTATATGCCGATGAGTTCAAGACAATGACGATAACAACGGTGATAGGGGAAGGCATTTCAAGGCTGAATGTCATATTGGCGAAATTCATAGACAGCGTGATACTGACAGCAGGACTCTTTATCCTGTATACCATACATCTGCCTATTTTTAATATGATTGCAGGGGTCACGGTGGCTGATGACGAGAAGAAGCTGCTCTATCTTACGGTGCTTATAGGCATCATATATACCATAGGATGTATTGCGATAGCTTCTATGGTTATCTATATAACGGGCAGTATCCCGTTTGCGGTAATGACCGTCGTGATGCTGTACTTTATCATTCCTGCGGTCATGGGACTCCTGAATTATATCAAGATACTCCGATCTTTTCACCTTGAAAGATATGATCTCCACGGTATAACCATGATGGGAATGACGGATATACTGCTTGGTTCCACGTTCAGAGGAATTTTCACGCTGCTGTTGGGCTTTTTGATCTATGCCGTAGGCTCGCAGGTTATAGCATATATTGTTTTCAATAAAAAGGAGCTGGATTTCTAACGGAATTTACCAAGCATCCTAAATATATACGCATCAAAGGCGGCGTGGATTTCCTTTAAGTATTTACGGCTTAAGAGGATTTCACGACCGTCTTTTAGTATGCAGGATTTGGATTTCATCTGCCTGATATAATCCATATTTACGATAAAGCCCCTTGAGAGCAAGAGGAAAGAGTCGCCAAGGATTTCCCGTATTTCCGCTACGCTGTAGTAAGCCCTTACCGTGGAGCCGTCCCTTAAATTTAAGAAAACATAATGATCGTGACATTCCAGATACTGGATTTCATCAAGCCGCATCAGGACATCGTCCCTGCCGCTTCTAATAAGCACACTCTGCCTTGGTACTGATTTCTCCCTTTGGATGCGCTCCATCAGGTCTTTTAGCTTTTCGTCTGTAATGGGCTTTACTATGTAGTGCAGGGCGTTTAGGGAAAAGGCTTCTATAGCATATTCCTCGCTTGAAGTAATAAAGGCAATTGCTGTTTCGGGTGACAGTTCCTTTATTTCCCTGCCAAGATCCATGCCGCTAAGCTTCGGCATTATGATGTCCAATAAGAGAGCGTCGAATTGGATGCCTGAATGGGCGTCATCCAGCATATCTTCAGGGTTTGTATAGGTTCTCACGGTATAGTCGGGATAATTGCGCTCCAATGAAGCTTTCATAAGCCGGATACTGTCTTTGTCATCGTCACAGATACCGATAAGCATGACCTATCTCGCCCTCCCGTTTTCAAGCATGGACAGTGTCATGCGGGTTATGAATATATGCTTTGCGCTGTCGAAGCAGAAAGAGGCTCCGCCGTCATAGGTCTTTGTTACATCTTCAATACGCCTTAAGCCTATCCCGCCTCCCGTGGTGCTTACAAAGGCATCGGCAGGAAGAAAGCTCCCCGGGGTTTTGTTGTACCGATGGGATATGGAGGCGAAAGCACATGGGTTTTCAATCTGGACTGCAAATTCATTCGCTATCACACCTGCCGTAAATCGTATGCTGTCCGATGTATCTCCATCCGAGGCTTGCTCTCCGTATATTGCCGCACCTTCATCCGCAGTCTGCCCTCTGTATTCCAAGGCGCTTCTAACGGCGTTTTCCATCGCATTGCTTATAAGGATGGTTAAGTCCACATCGTCAAAGGGCAGCTTCCCGCAATTCGCC
>JAFUWM010000012.1 GCA_017483425.1 Lachnospiraceae bacterium
TCTCCTCTATAAAATGCAGTTTTATATCTGACTTACACCGGTCGGATGCTGATACCGTAACTCGGCAAAATACGCCTCGAACGGTATCATGCTCCCTCCTTAAGCCGCAAATTTTTACGCCTCATGATCGCCACGGTTACTGCCATCAAAGCAAGCACGACAATGGTTGTTATTATATTTCCCTCTACGCCATAAGCCCCGCCTGTAAGTAGAGTATTTTCGCCTCCAAGCGTTGCCGCAAATAGACTGTCTCCGGCATCGTTTCCAGACACCGCAATCCCGTAGATATTCCCCTGCGCAAAATTCCATATCGAGTGAAACGCACCGATAAACCACAAGCTTTCTGAAGCCATAAACATAAGGCAGAACGCAAACCCGATCAATGTAGTATTTAAAACCGATACCGCTGTCGCTCCCGTGTTATTCAGATGGATCACGCCGAAAAGAAGCCCTGATACGAGGATACCGACATAAGCCTTATGCTTGCGGGAGACGGAAAGGAAAATATAGCTTCTGGCTTCCACCTCCTCCGCCATTCCCTGAATCATATATCCGCCGAGAGCAAATAATAACATCCCCGGAGACAGCTTTCCCGAAAATGCGATGCTTCCTCCGGTAACACCTACAGATACCAGCAGGATTATGGAGAAAATGACAAAGCCCGCTATAAGCCCAAGCAGGTATTTCAGCAATGCCTTCTTCCGTATAAAGCCCATGGCAGGAAATTTCCTTCGCTCGGCAAACCTCATATACAGAATTAACCCTGCCATCATGATGATCTCACAATAAGCCTGAATGGGAACAAGATAATCCCTAAGCGAATCACCCATCAAAGGATAAAGCACATTATTTACGGCAAAGCTTCCTATAAGCGGGACGAGAAGCCTCTGCAATAAGAAATAAAGCAGCACGGCTATCACAATCTCACCCGGAAGGCTCCTGCATATTTTCAGAAAGCGGTTATCCTCTTCCCATAGCGACTCCCTCACCAGGCGAATTGGCTCTGATATTTGCGTTATATCCTTTCCATCGTTCATCTTTTTACAATTCCTCCGTATCTCTTTCACAAATAATCACTCATTCCGCTTTGTCCGAGTTTATTATTTTTCTTAAAACCACAGCCATCCTATTTTAAGCCATAATAAGCTCATCATCAAATGCTGCGTACTGCCGCTTAGCCTCGTTTATTAATTCCAGCACAGCCCGTGAATAAAATCTGGATATGAAATAATTATATCAAAACTGCAAGCATATGATTGCATACGATTACAATTAGGCTTATAATAGTGCTAAGAAAGGAGGCTACCATATGTCAAGTGTATTAGTACAATTTAGGACAGAAGATACTGCAAAAGCTATGGCTTCCAGTATTTGTGATAGACTGGGACTTGACCTGCAATCCTATCTTAGGATGTGCATTTCTCGCTTAAATCAGGAGAACGGGATTCCTTTTTCAATGAATGTTAATGATATCCAGAAAAACAAGGGACTAGAGGCAATGAAGGAAGCCAGCAAAATAGCAAACGAGAATAATATTTCTGACATGACTCTTGATGAAATCAACGCAGAAATATATGCTGTCAGAAAGCAGTTGGATTAAAGCATTTTCCAAAAGTACCATATGTCGTTACACCAAAGGAAATGCTGGACATACTTTTAGATAAAACAAGTGATAAATCTTAAATATTCCCCTGAGAATATTGCCATCCACAAGCTTTTTTTCGTATAAATATATAGAACGGACATAGTCAAACAAAACTATATTTATTATCAGAGAAGGTAAACATCATGTCTGAAAACAATGATATCAACATTAACGGTAAGCTGTCTGATGACGCTCTTGATGATGTGAACGGCGGAACAGCTATGCTCAATAATACTCTTTACAATAAATCCGAGGGTGTAGGTCTTCATACTGCAATAAAAGATGATACAATGGACGGCAAAATACGGCTTCTAAACGACTCAACGAAAAGCGTTGCTACAGGGGATATAGGACAAAAAACTGTCGGCGGCAGCGATGTCCTTTTCGGACAGCAGATTCAAAACCTATAACATGGGAATCTATAACTGAATCAGACTTTGGGATTTCTCACAGATAGAGTAATGACGGGCAGTAGTAACGTCCGTCATTTTCAATATAAACTTGATCACATCGCTGTAGTCTGAAATATGAAATGGGATCGTTCTGCGGAGCACGCTATTCCAATAATTTTTTTATATATAATATCAGCTATAAGCCTGTTTCCCGCATCATTAGGGTGAATATCATCCGCAAAATATTCCGGTGTTTTCAACGGACTTAATTCCATATTATAAAAATCAACGACAGAGAAGCCGTACCGGGAAGCAGCATCAACCTGATACTGCATGAATTGCGCCAAAGTTGCTCCCCTATCCGTACGGATTGCCTCAGAACGGTTCTTAAATGTCGTGACTATAATGATCTTTGTAAAAGGAAAGGCATTTTTCATATAAGAGAACGCATAATCCACATCATCCTTATATCTCCCGTAATTCATGGGTGTCCCCCAAATAAAATCATCCACTCCCGCCCAGAAAACTATCACAGAGGTATCAACAGGAATACCGTACAGTCTCTGCATTATACAGTTATTTATTCCGTAATCACCAATCTGTACTCCCTCAAAGCTTGAATTAATGACTGTCGCACCGGAATACTGCTCCAGATAATCCGAGAAACTAATGTACCGGCCGTTTATGTCTTTGTCCCCCCCGATCGCCAGAGTTATGGAATCTCCTACACAGTACATAGTTCTTCCCTGCATAAGCTTTATATCAGATTCAGATGCATAAGCGCGATCAATAATCAGCCATAAAGAAATGACCGCTGTCACAAACAGAACAGACATTGCCGCTATGAACTTAATTGTTTTATCTTTCATGATAAATGATTTTAACCCGTGTTCTGAATTTACGCATCCATAAAATTAAGCGGTGGAAAACTCTACTCTCCTCTTCAACCCTGTCTTTTTTAAGTTTCTTTATTATTGTATAAGGATAAATGACGTCCTCTGAAATGCATTAAATATCCTCATTATAGCCGAATAGATAAGCCCGATACTGTAGATCATGATCGCCGTATTGGAATTCCTTATAAATATCAGGCATGCAGTGGCCAGTGCGAGGTTAACGATTCCATGACCAAATTTTATCTTCCATGGTCCCTCAACGGAGTTTTTCGCTTCCATAGCCCGAAGTATCTCAACAATACCGGAAAAAGCATGAATGCCAATCAGGTACAAAAGAATGTATATCTTTGGAACACTTGCAAGAGCACTCGTAAGAATAGCAAAATCAAAAATTATCGCTCCTTGTATCAGGATCATTTTGCCCCCGATCATATGTCTGGCCATCCTGAAGTAGAAAATAATATCCTTGATGCCTGCTATAGCAAGGCCAAGCGCAAGAATACCAACAATAAGTGTGTATACATCCTCTGACGGATAGGCCATGAAGATGATTGCTACAGCCAGCATGACAAGTCCGATCAGCACGCCCCGTACTCTCTGAAAACCACTCATGTTAACCCCTTAACCTTAAACTTACTTTTGACAATACCTGCAAGCCTGTTGTTTGATCTTTGTATGGCATCAATTACCATCCCTTTGTGCGCAATTGCGCCTCTTGTAAATCTGCCGATAAAAGTATCATCCTTGTTTGAGCTTCCGATGTACTCCGCAAAATACTTATCAATAACATGATCTTCAATCTTCTGTCCGGATAAATCCTCTCCAAAGGATCTCCAGTCATCGCTTGCCAAAAGCTGCCTCTTTTCTATGATCTCTTTTATCCTGTCAAGATGAGCCTCCACAGCCTTCATGTCATACGTATCCTTCTCAAAAGCTTTGATGTCACCTCTTATAAACTTCATGGCATATACCATCTGGGTAAATGCTTTCAAATAATCACTGGGATTATCCTTGACAAGCTCCTCATATTCTCCCCACATGGGAAGATATTTATATCTTACAAAGCTATAATCAGGAAGATGTCCTGCTCTTCCATGACCAAGGTTCATAATAGAGTTTTCGTTGGCCTGATATATGCTGTTTGTATAGACGCTGTTTTCAAGATCATCCGGCATCGATCTCTTGTGGACAAAGGTTATCTGTTTTTCACTATAGCCGTCTCCCTCCGGGAACAACTCATAAAAATAGTAATTCGTATTGTTGATTACCAGTGAAGGAGTCCCGGCGAAATTTGCATGCGCCCAGATATCAGCAAGTACATGCATCGCGATTCCGACAGATTCCAAAGGTTTCCCCTTTGCGAGCTCTACAGTTTTTACCGCCAGATCGCCGTTAGGGCCACATATCAGCCTGTATTTATCCAGATATCCCTTTGAGCACCTCTGCTTCCCGGCATACAGATCCCTTGGCAAGAAATGAAATGCTGCCCATATCCTTGTGATATCCTGCAATCCCACGGGATCGGTCCTGGCATCCATAAGCTCAAGCTGCATCTGGGTCGTTGCCGCATTTGAAGGGCCTTTTATCTTTGCAAGCAGTGTTCTTGTGCAAAGATCCACAAATTGGGCGCTGTAAGCTATCTTAAGGCTCTCCCCGTGATCGTACCCGGCCAAAAAAGCTGCACAGTATGTTGCATAGTAATGAAAATCTTCCTGCATAATTTACTTATTCCTTAAGTCTGCGCATTCCTAAGTGCCTTGATCCTTCTCGTCGATATGACGACTGTTCCTAATATATAAATGAACGTCAGATCGATGATGAATGAGGCCACGGTAGTCTCGATTTCCTTCAAATTTCTTATTTTATCAACATAATCAAACAGACTGAGCACTGATAATACCAATAATATTATTGCCCACACATAATATCCTTTTTTGTAAGGCAGCCTTTTTGCAGCCCTGGAAGCATTGATGCCTATGTATGCATGAAGCAGGAAAATAAGAGCTATTCCCAAAAGAACAAGGGCAATAAAAACAATTAAGAAGCCCAGCGCATATCCCTTTTCTGCCTCTTCAAACTGAGCAAAATAATCACCTGCAACGTTCTTCGTTTTCGTCAGGAACTGCATCGTAATCTTAAAAACACTCCATGCACTTAGGATTACAACCCCTATTCCGCAGACATTGAGATTATCCTCATATTTTCTAAGCGCACAAGCGTCTCTATTCATCGTCTTCACCTTTCTTATTAATTAATAGCCGGTACCCCCTCTTATAGAGCGGCTTATCCCCGTAGGATACAGTACCGTCACTGTTTATATTTAATTCCGGTATATTGACCGGGAGTCTGCCGGTCGCTGCAGTCTTTCCGACAATCACTTCGAGGGCGGCCACCACATTGGAATTGTATGCGCCTGTCCCTACGGAACTTCCATCCGTCGCAGTCGGATCCATATCCATACCTGCCCCCAGATAAGCCAGCACGATAGCTTCGGCATCCAAAAAGCGCGCCGCATCATACGGCAATCGACAGCTTAAGAGCACAAACCTTCCACCGCCTTCATGGACATCACTGATTGCTCTGCTGACAGCCTGATACATAAGAGCGCTTTCCGCAAGCACATCCGCATTGTGGGTCTGGGTCATACCAATCACCACATCGGAATTGCGGATTTCGTCAGCCATTTCTTCCGTATAATGCAGTTTTTCCCCGTCCGGATCGGATTCAATATAATAATCAAACAACACTTCCGTATCCGGACTGATCACTCCTTCATCCCTAAGAGCTGCCATTGTGCTCTCAATGAGCGTCCTGTCTGTTTCCAATCTGCCAAGCAGAAATACTCTGTCAGCATCTTTTGAAAGAGGCAAAGTATCTCCATCATTTTTTAATACGGTAATGGCACTGCGGGCAATTTCCATCTCATCGTTATGATGCTCTTTGGAACCGACAACACTTTTCGCATTTTCAATCAATTCGTCGATATTATTGTCTGAATATGCCGATTCTTCAATGCCATACTTTTCCTTAAGCTTTAGGATTCGCTCCACGCTCTCATCAATGCGCTCCATAGGAATGGTGCCGTCTTCTACCTTTTTCTCAAGTCCGGAAATGTAATCGTCATAAAATAAAGCGGCCTCCGCATCCTTTAAATCTTTTGGTAGCAGAAGAATGTCTACCCCTGCGTTAATGACCTTTTCCGCTACATTGACCATGTATTCCGTTGATTGCGGTTCTCCATCCACCAAAGCAGCATTCATAATGGCATCCATTTCAAGCGCATCCGTTACCACGACCCCGTCATACCCGAGATCCCCTCTGAGGATATCTGTAATGATCTTTTTCGACATGGTCGCAGGATAGTAGCCCTCTGTTCCGTCACCGAAAGTAACTTTGTCATCTATCTTCGGGAATGTAATATGCGCCGTCATGACCATATCCACGCCATGCCCTGTCATTGCCTCAAAAGGAACCAGTTCTGTCTGCAAAAGCTCCTCATAAGTTTTTTCGACCGTGGGCGTACCAATATGGCTGTCAACATCCGTATCGCCATGACCCGGGAAATGTTTGCAGGCAGCAGCGATATTCACCTTAGACAATCCGTCCATATAACTTGTACCGAGTGCGGCAACTGTCTCCGGATCATCTGAGAATGACCGCACTCCAATGACAGGATTTGCCGCATTATTGTTGACATCAACGACTGGAGCGAAATCTGCGTTGAAGCCAAGCGCGGAAAGCTCCTCTCCGATGATCCTGCCCGTCACAAGAGCATTTTCCTCTGCCGCGTCACCGGTCGCGCCGATAGCCATATTGCCTGTCATCCGTGTACCATCCGTTAAACGGATCACGATCCCACCCTCCTCATCAAGCGGCATCAGGTACGGAATATGCGCAGATACTTCTTCATTGGAAAGGTTATTAGCCTGCAATCCGGATACAAGCTTTACCGTCTGTTCCGTATTTTTGATGTTCTGCCCGTACAGGATGATTCCCCCGTATTGGTGTTTTTTCAAAGCTTCCTTCAGCTCCGGCACTTCATCCAGATCCGTCACTTCATTGTCATTCCATGTACGGATCGCGGGAATGATCATCTGCGACAGCTTATCATCAAGCGTCATACGCGAAACGATCACACTCTCATCCTTATTTTCGGCTTTACTTTCCCCACAAGATACATCCAAAATCGCCATGCAGATAATCACAGCGCATATCAGTAGAGATTTTATCTTTTTGATGTATATCTTTTTCATTTTACTCTTCATACAATAGATACTCTCATCTCTTCTAAAATCAAATATACCATGTATAATCGTTGGCAGTACAATTGCAAGGCAAAAATCGCTTTTCATTTTATCAAACGAAATGGGGTAAAGCAAGGGGATGTTTCAGAATGAAACCCCTTTTTTCACGCCATTTCTTGCGCTTTGCCCCCGGACTGGCTATACTTTTTGAGGAAACTGTACTGTGGAGAGGTGCGTGACATATTTTCGTCAGTACGGGAAGATATTTCCCCGGGATATGTTGTAAAGAAGCGAGACTTTACCACGGTTTTTGCTGTGGTGAAGTCTCTTTTTTTCGAGAGATGGTGTGGAAATGAATGGTGTAGGCGCATTGGGATAATTAAGGAAAGGAATTATTAAATGACAGGAAAGAGAGCGGGATTATTTGCCGCTGCGCTGCTTATGACAGTGATATTATTATGCGCAGCATGTGGCAGATCAGAAGATGGCATGCTTACTGTTTCATATCTGAAAGTAGGGAAAGCCGACGCGATCATTTTAGAGAATGACGGGCATGCAATGGTCATCGATACCGGAGAGGAGGATGATGGGGAGGAAGTGGTGTCATATCTAAGGAATGACGGCATAGAGAAAGTGGATGCCCTTATTATCACCCATTTTGACAAGGATCATGTCGGCGGCGCGGATACTCTTATTGATAATATTGCTGTGGATGACATTTATCTACCGGATTATGAAAGTGACGGCAAGCAATACCGCGGTTTTGCAAAGGCTCTGAACCGTCATGGGCTCGAACCGGAAAAGCTTCACGAAAATGTATCATTCAGCTTTGGGGACTGTGAGGTGCTGATCGAGCCGCCTCACTCATACGAAATACCGGAGGGCGATGATGAGTATGATAATAATTTCTCCCTTATCACGACCGTGACCCATGGGGAGAACAGGTTCATATTCACGGGCGATGCCGAGAGTGACCGGATACGCGAGTGGCTGTCGACTGCCTCTGATCCGACATGTAATGTGCTGAAGATGCCTCATCACGGCAGATATGATCCGGAGCTTCCGGCGCTCCTTGAAGCAGCTTCTCCACAGACAGCCATCATGTGCAGCTCGGAGAAGAATCCCGCAGATGATGAGACCCTGCGGCTGCTTTCGGATCTTGGGATAGATTCCTTACAGACCAGGGACGGTGATATAATGATCACAAGCGATGGGCAGACAATAGACATTGATCAGAATAATGATTGATAATACGAAAAATTCACGTCAGAACTGAAGGAGCATGATACCGTTCGAGGCGTATTGTGCCGAGTTACGGTATCAGCATCTGCAAAATGTGCCAGTGGCACATTTTGAGCACCGTTTAGATGCGCTGGGCGCATCTGGTGCCGGATCCGGTGCAAGTCAGATAATAAACTAGAGTTATTTAGAGGAGAGAGATGATTGCGGTATTAGAATTGTTTGGCGGTGTAGGGCTGTTTCTGTTCGGGATGAGCCTGATGGGGGCTTCGCTTGAAAAGCTGGCCGGTTCCGGGCTTTCGAGGATACTCGAGGCGCTTACGACCAGCAGAAAAAAGGGTGTGGGTTCCATTAAGGGCTGGGCCTTGGGAGTGGGCGTGACCGCTATCATCCAAAGCTCGGCGGCTACCACTATCATGCTTATAGGTTTTGTTAACGCAGGGATCATGAAGCTTTCACAGTCTCTTCCTGTCGTATTCGGGGCGAATGTCGGAAGTACCGTCACTGCCCAGATCCTGCGCCTCGGAGACCTCGGATCGGATAATCTTGTATTGCAGCTCTTAAAGCCCGCGGCTTTTGCCCCAATGCTTTCTGCTGTCGGCGCGTTTATCTATATGTTTACCAAAAAAAGACGCTTAAAGGATATCGCCGGGATTCTTATCGGACTGGGGCTTCTGTTTTACGGAATGACCATGATGGAGGAAGTTTTTGCCCCGCTTCAGCAGTCCGAGCGTTTCCGTCATTTCTTCACTTCCTTTGAAAATCCTTTTATCGGGATACTTACCGGTCTTGTATTAACGGCTATTATTCAAAGCTCCAGCGCTTCGGTCGGAATCCTGCAGGCGCTTTCCGCTACGGGGAGCGTAACGTACGCGATCGCGGTCCCGATTATCATAGGGCAGAATATAGGAAAGTGCTTTACGATCATACTTGCCGGGATAGGGGCTAACCGCAAGGCAAAGCAGGTATCACTGGCTTATCTTCTGTTTAATCTGACAGGAGCCGTTCTGTTTACCGCCGTGATCTATACGATCTACTATACATTTGGGATCCCGTCGTTTTCAAAGGTTGTAAACCGCGGAAATATCGCGAATATCCACCTTGCATTCAACCTGATCACGAGCCTTATCTTACTGCCGCTCTGCAATGAGATGTCGGAGCTTACGGGAAGAATACTTAAAGAGGATGAGGCATCCGCTGTCGATAAAGAATTGCAGAAGCTTGATCCTCTGCTTTTGGGAACTCCCGGGATAGCGCTGCAACAGAGCAACAGGGTCATAAATATCATGGCGGACAAGATAATGGAGAATTTCCGCTACGCCGAGAGTCTCATAGACAGATACGAGCCTGAGATATTCAGCGCGATGCAGGAGAATGAAAGCTTCATCGACCGGTGCGAGACCATGCTTTCAGATTATGTTGTTAAGATAGACCGCAGGAGGCTTACCAATGATAACCGGATGGTCGTGCTGGAGATACTGAATTCCGTAGGGGATTTTGAAAGGATCGGGGATTACTGTATCAATATGGCCTATGTTGCCGGGCGTATGGATGAGACAGGGTTAAGCTTTTCAAGGATAGGAAGCGGTGAGCTTAAGGTGATAACCGAGGCAACAAGGCATACGCTCAGTACAGTGATAAAAGCATTCGCTGAAGACAACGGACATGAGGCGGCGAGGGTGGAGCCGCTTTCGGACACCATAGACCGCATGAAAGAGATAATAAAGGCTCATCACGTGGAAAGACTTCAGGAGGGAACCTGCACGGTTGAGGGCGGGGTTGCTCTGCTTGACCTTATAAACGGTTTTGAGCGTATGGCTTCCCATGCAGCGAATATAGCCCTGCATATCGTGAAGAGAACGACCGGAGACAAGAATTTTGACGAGATGCACGGGCATATCTATGATTCCTCAACAGAGGAATTCCAGGCGCTGAGAGGGTATTATGACACCAAATATATTGAGCCGCTAATGCATATAAAGGATATGCCTGAAGAGACAAAAGAGACGGAAGAAACGGAAGAAGCAAAAGAGGAGAAGCCGGTTGAGATAATAACAGAGCCGGAAGTTAAAAAAGAAAAGCAGTCAAAGAAAGCAAAGAAAGATATCAAGGCAGAGAAAGAAACCATTAAGAAATCCAAGAAAGATAAGAAGGAAAAGAAAGAAAAGGATAAGAAGAAATGAAGGAGAGATCATATATAGCGATCGTGGATATCGTGAAGGCTGCTGCATGTATCATGATATTTCTTTACCATTGCAACACGATCCTCCCCGGGGAATGGAAGTTCATAACCATATTCGGTCAGGATCTCGGGAATAATCTCTTTTTCATGGTCAGTGGATTTGCCCTTGCATCATCCATTGACAGGACAGGATGGCGGGGCTTTCCGGCCTGGTACTTAAAACGTCTGGTACGGATACTTCCGATCACGATTATTGCATATATCGCAGCATATATTATGGGCTACTATTCTTTTGCGGACAGAGCCCAGCTTTTTGCAGTTTTTATCTATCCTACACTTTACTGGTTTATTACCTGCATACTGCTTTTTTATATCGTTCTGTTTGCAATAGCTAAAATAACGAAAGCAAAGGTGCAGCTTTTTATCTGTATGGTACTTGCGGTCTTATATATCCTGCTGGCGGGAAGACAGGAGAGATTATATGTCATAGGACTGCTTTCAATGCTTGCAGGGTATATAACTAAAAACGCTCTGGACAGAATGACAGAAAATTCAGGGAAAAAATATCTTAAATATTTCATGGCCGAACTTATCATTTCACTGCCAGTATTTATAGTCGGTGAATACACTGAAAACAAGTATCTTGCAGCGGTATTGATCCTTTTGAGCTCTCAGGCTGGAGGAACGGCTATGCTGTCTTCCGGCTATATCTGTAATGAAAAACTGACAGGGATATTATCCAGCAGGCTAAGGCTTCGCAAAACTTTGAAGTATATAGGCGATATGGCGCTGCCTCTCTATCTGGTGCAGTGCTTCTGCTCCGGGTATATAGGCTTCTGGATAGGCCAGCATATTGATTTCCCGGTTTCGTTCTTGGTGAATCTCATAGTCGTGTGGGTTATCGGCACACTGCTTTATCTGTGTTCGCTTAACGCTTTGCCATAGACTTTATCAGTTCTTTGGGGAGACTGAGAGCAGTCGCCCTGGCATCATGGCTCATATTTGTCACCCTTAGCACAATATTTTGTATGCTATGCCTGTCTATAGCGCTGGTATCCTTAAAATGCAGTATGCCCTCTGCGGCGATAGCGTCAAAAAGCTCCGTAACAAAGGCCGTGCGCTCTTCCGCAGAGGCTTTTTCAAGCCATCTGTCAAGCCCTTCGTCTATCTTTTTAGCCGCAGGCGCAAGCTTTTCTGTATAATATAGATCGCCGTATCTCACACCCCAGCTTGATAAATCGTGCTGCATCATTTTCTTTGCGTTGCTTTTTACTATCTTTGTATCCGGAATCGAGGTATCAAAGAGACTCCCGATTACCGAAAATTCGGGTCTGATATGCGTGGTTCTGCCGGCGATATGGTCTAAATCGACCTGCGGCGCGGCATCCAGGCAAAGTCCGGGACTGTCGAGCATATATACATGCTGTACGGACTGCCACATATCCATTGGGAGAGTTGCGGCGGAATAAAGCGCCAGATTGCCGCCCTTTGAATGGCCGCCTAAATAAAAGACGTGTCTTTCATCATTGGTAAGTATATCCTCTATCTGCTGCCTTGCGTATGATAACGCAAGCTCCTGTGCCTTTACGGTAGTATAGGACATCATAAAGTCCTCTTTCCAGCCTGCAAGGGAATCATCGGTGCCCCTGAATGCTATAAAGGAGGAGTGATTGTCTAAGGCGATGGTGATGGCTGAGAACTGTACAGAGTTCTCTTCGTCGTATACTTCCATGAGCCGTGATATCCACAGGTCGCCAAATCTCTTTGAAACCGCCATTGCATCAATAAGAGGCGATTCCCCGAAGCCCCCGCTTATGGTCAGGATATTATATCCCCCGCCTTTTTCCTTTGTGCTATGACAGATGTCACGCAGCTTGTATCTGTTGTCGCTTCTCCAAGTGCAGGGATCGGACGGCCGCACGGAGGCGCGCATTGCGTCATTGATATCAAGGTAAGCCAGATAACAACGGATTACCGCATCCGTTTCCGAAAAAGGTCTGTATGAGAAGCGTTCATCGCCACGCCATTTTATATAATCATATATAGTATCCATGCTGTTTTTCATCGGAATAGTATCACGCACCTCTCCACAGTACAGTTTCCTAAAAAGTATATCCAGTCCGGGGGCA
>JAFUWM010000163.1 GCA_017483425.1 Lachnospiraceae bacterium
CTGCCTGAAGGTTATGAACTGCCGGATCCTTGCTCTCTGAAATGTGTAATGGAGAACGATCGAAAGCAGCAGCACAACCAGTACATTAAATACGTCCTGATTGAATATGGAGCCCGGTTTTATCTGATATGAAACAAAAAGAAACGCCGAACATGCCAAAAGCAGCAATGCCGTCATGCGAACCATCGTGCCGATATAGGAAAGAGCTATGAGAACCAATATGACCAGATAGATAGTAGCCGCCATATACGGCTGCGCTGCCGAACATATGATGCCGAAAGCGAATAACGCTATCATGTTGATATGGATGCTTATATGAATATGCTTATCCATAGCATCCTTGTATTTTATAAGCAGAAACTCAAATATCAGCTCTCCTGCAAGCAACACCAGAAACATCGGCGCGTTCTGCTCACTGAATCCGTTACTGTTCTGCCATGAAAAAAACAGATATATAGCCGTAATGACTATGAACCATATGTTCAGCAGCTCCATATGACGCCGGTTCATGTTTGCGATAAGGCTTTCGCAGTCGTCATATGTATTTTTTTCGTAGCCGTAGTAATTAAGGCTCTTATCTTTCACTTCATGCTTCCCCCAAAGACACTGCAACGACAACTTTTATTTTAACAGACAACATGCATTGTGGGCAATAATAGAAATGCCTGATCTTGCGATCAGGCATTTCAGGAGAAGGTATTTCTTTCTTATGGGGTGCCGTCCTTTCGGACGACATCATGTATTGGGGGTACGCTGATAATATATCACTTTGTAAAAATGTCAACAATCCGCATTTTCCACAAGGTTTACGGCATTTCGGGAACTTTTTTGTGCAAAACTACTGATAACAGCGCGGTTTCTATTCCGATCATGCCAATAAACCTGTATTTCAGCCCTCCCACAGAGCATTAAACTCGTCCATGTCTATCTTTTCCTTGATAAGAAGAAGATCCGCAGTCCGATCCAGTATATCCTTATGATCCCTGATTATATTCCTTGCTTTCTCATGGCACTCGGCTATGATACGCTTTACCTCCACGTCTATCTCTCTCAATGTCTCCTCGGACATGCTTCTGCCGTGAGCGAGATCCCTGCCGATAAATACCTCGTCGTCATCCTCATTAAAGCTCATGACGCCTATCTTGTCACTCATTCCGTATGTCGTGACCATACGCCTTGCAAGCTTTGTCGCCTGTTTGAAATCCTGTGAGGCTCCTGTCGTCACGTCATCCTGCCCGAATATGATCTCCTCCGCGACCCTGCCGCCAAGATCGACGACGATCTGATTAAGCATCTTTGACCTCGTGCGGAACATCTCATCCTTTTCTGGGAGAGGCATCGTATAGCCCGCAGCTCCCATTCCCGTAGGTATGATGGATATGCTGTATACCGGACCTACGCCAGGGAGCACATGAAACAGGATCGCATGCCCTGCCTCATGATAGGCCGTGATCCGTTTTTCTTCATCAGAGATAAGCTTGCTTCGCTTTTCGCTTCCTATGCCGACCTTTACAAAAGAGGCCTTAATATCCGCCTGTGTGATATAGGAACGGTCTTCCTTTGCCGTCTTGATAGCCGCTTCATTAAGCAGGTTTTCAAGATCCGCTCCCGTAAAGCCCGCCGTAGTCTGGGCGATCTGCGCAAGATCCACATCATCCCCAAGCGGCTTGTTCTTTGCATGCACCTTTAATATATCCTCACGTCCGCGCACGTCCGGAGCTCCCACCCCGACTTTGCGGTCGAAGCGTCCGGGTCTCATGATCGCAGGATCAAGTATGTCTACACGGTTTGTGGCCGCCATGACTATGATCCCCTCATTCACTCCGAAGCCGTCCATTTCCACGAGAAGCTGGTTCAGGGTCTGCTCCCTTTCGTCATGACCTCCTCCAAGCCCGGTACCTCTGCGGCGGGCAACCGCGTCTATTTCGTCTATAAATACTATACATGGCGAATTCTTCTTTGCGTCCGCAAAAAGATCCCTGACCCTGGAAGCTCCGACACCTACGAACATCTCAACAAAATCGGAGCCTGATATCGAAAAGAAAGGCACTCCGGCTTCGCCGGCTACGGCTTTCGCAAGCAGGGTCTTTCCTGTCCCGGGAGGTCCCACCAGTATCACGCCTTTGGGGATCCTTGCCCCGACTGCCGTATATTTTGCGGGATCTTTAAGAAAATCCACAATCTCTTCAAGATCTTCTTTTTCTTCCACAAGTCCCGCCACATCCTTAAATGTGATCTGGGTCTGGCCCGGAGCCACCATTCTCGCCCGGCTCTTTCCGAAATTCATCATCCTGCCGCCGCCCGATGCCGCGGCATTCTGCGAATTCATCATTGCCATGATTATCATAACCACAACGATCGACAGGATTATCGGCATCCCGTATGTGAGCAGGATATTTTCCTTCTCTACCTCTTCCTCGCTGAAATCGGGAAAAAGCTTCTTCATATCCTCTTCCGCAGCGGTAATGTCAGCCACATACAGCTTATGCGTCTGTCCGTTTTTCAGGGAAACCGTAATATCTCCCGTAGGCGTCTCGGCATTCGGCGAGAGCAGCACTCCCGTTACATTCTTGCTGTTCAGGTCTTCGAGAAAGGTTTTGTAATTATATGTGTCCTTGACCTGCATCTCGGTAGACATGAATGAGATCAGCAGCAGAACCGCCGCCACTATCAGAAAATATATGCCTATGCCCCTGTTTGAACTTCTCAAAATCTTACTCCTCTGCTATAAACGCTGTTTATTTCCTGACTCAGTCCGTTCCCGGCTCTACTACGCCGATATACGGCAGATTTCTGTATTTCTGCGCATAATCAAGACCATATCCTACTATGAATTTGTCCGGTATCACAAACCCCGTGTAATCAATATTTACGTCCGTAACTCTCCTGTCAGGTTTGTCAAGCAGAGCACAGAGCTTTACCTCGGCGGGGCCCCTGTTCTTTAACACATCTATGAGATAGTGCATGGTACGACCTGTATCTATTATGTCTTCAACCACAAGGATATTTTTGTCTCTTATCGGCCGGTCAAGATCCAGATCTATCTTCACAACACCGGAACTCTCCGTCTCATTGCCGTAGCTGGAGCATCTCATATACTCCATTTCCACGGGAACCTCTATACGCTTGGCAAGCTCGCAGGCAAAAGCGGCTGCGCCTTTAAGAATACAGACCATGGTTATCGACCTGCCTTCGTATTCCTTTGTTATCTGCGCCCCAAGCTCTGCAATCCTCCTGTTTACTTCCTCTTCCGTATACATGGTAGTGATCTTATCAGCCATTTTTTATCTCCATTCTGAGTATTTTTTTTGTATCGTCAGATACCTTGAATCTCTCGCCTATCCGCCCGATATCCGGTATCCAGACTGCCTCTGATCCCATAGCGACCAGATAAAGTCTGTTTCTCCTGTCTCCGGGTATTTTCTCTTCTATCAGCAGATCCTTCAGCTTTTTGCTGCCGTTCTTTATTGAAATATGATCTCCCGGTTGCCTGTGCCGTACAGACAGGGCAGACACGTCATTTATTTTAGCATAATCTATAAATTTCGTGTAGTTTCCGCTTGAAATGATCTTCTCCATGGAAATATCTTTCCGATCTATGGTTTGAAAGACTATATCCGGCGGTGACTGCGAGCCGACTTCGGGAAGCTCATATGTATCTTTTTTTGCTATCACTATCGTGCGGAATTCTTTATATGCTTTTATCCCGTATATAAGACTTATATGCCTCCCTGACTGTCCTTTTGCAAGGGCTAAAACCGCTTCTATATGCTTTCTTCCTATGTCTTTTGCCTTGCCGGAAACCGTTATCAAAGCCTTTTTTACAACCCTTGACGCTATGACGCCATGCAGGTTATCGAATTTATCCAGATCTATCCTTACAGATTTTCCGGCTTCATTTCCCTCATATCCGGTACATTCTTCAAAAGCTTTTTCAGCCGCCATATCGAGATATGCATCTGTTTCAGCAAGCTCCTCCGCCGTTTCGCAAATATGCTCTGACGCCCCGGAATTTATCTTTATAAGCTCGGGAACCACGATATGACGGATGCGGTTCCTTGCTATATCAAGATCCTCATTTGTCTGATCGTGTCTGTACTCTATTTGCTTTTCCCTGCAGTATTTCTCTATCTCATCCCTTGTGACGCACAGTAGAGGTCTGATATATCTGCCCCTTACGGGCGTGATCCCCCTCAGTCCGCGAAGCCCCGTACCCCGTACCGCATTGAATAAAAAAGTCTCAGCCTGATCATCCATGTGATGAGCTAGCGCCATTTTGTCAAAGTCTGACCCGTCAAGTATGCGGTATCTCTCATTCCTTGCCGCTTCTTCAAGCGAGGTGCCCGTAGTCTCCGATACCTTTACAGAATCAACCCTTGCCGTCTCCACAGGTATCCCCAGTGTGCGGCACTGATTTTCAACATACTCCATATCATCAAGCGATGCCTGTCCTCTGATGCCATGCTCCACATGAACCGCGGATAAAGAAAAATCCAGAACCCCGGATAATTCATTTAACAAAAAAAGAAGGCACATACTGTCCGCGCCTCCCGATACTGCCACGCATACACGATCCCCTTTACGGATCATATCGCAGCGGCAGATATAGCCTTTGACTCTGTTTACGATATCATTTTCCATCTTCGGTTTTAAATATTATCTCATTTTCATGGACAAGGCCGAGCTTTTTCTTTGCCATTTCCTCGGCATATTTTTTTGTCTTGGTATATTTCTCAAACTCGTCCAGCTCCTCTGTCCTTGCCTGCTCGGATTCAAGCTGTGCCGTAAGCTCTGCCTCTTTTTCCTGGAGGGCTTTGTTTTTTTCCATGAGGGATTTGCTGTCAACACTGATGACGACCAGCAGCAAACCTACAATTATCGTGATAGCAAAAACAGAGAGTCTGTTGTGTCTGACTCTCCTATACATGGCGGCTCTCCGCTTATGCTGCTTTTTCTCCTGTCTTTCCCGCATGCCTTCTCTTTTAACTGAATAGTTATGTTAACAATAACATATGTCGCGATTAAATGCAAGTAATTATTGTCTGTATTAGAGCATCTGGCTTATCATCACTCAAATAAACCTCTGTCTTTTATATATTGCTCAAATAATGGCAGTTTGAATCTCAGATGCCCGTATTGAGATGCATCAACTATTCCGCTGTCAATAAGTCGGGTTCGATATTTGGTAAATACATCAGATGACATATTGAGAGAGTTTCTGATCTGTTCTACTTTAATATATTCTTTGTCTTCGAACTGTTTGATCTGCAGCATAGAATTTATAATTTTCAGATCAGTAGGGGACAGTTCCTCCCATATCTTGTCATAAGCTAATTCCGATAAAGCTGTGTATAACTCAGACCGAATCTCTGTCCTGTCAATATCACCGTAGTTGTCATATCTGCATATCGCATTCCAATAAAAGTAGCCGGCAGCCTGAAAAGCGAGAGAATATCCTCTGGTCTCATAAGCAAGTTCTTCCGCCCAGTCCCTGTCCAGCTCAAGTGTTTTTTGATAGTCTTCTCGAATAGAAGTTATATTAAGCATATCAAGTTCTTTGACCTTGGCTCGGTATAGAAATGTGAGAGATTTTTTGTTCTTTATATTCTTGATGTTTTCCGCAAGACCCGTCATCAGTACATATATATCATAATCCGAGTTTGAATAAGAAGATAATGCATGCGAAAACAGAGCCACATCCTTACTGTACGTTATTTCATCAATGGTAACCAACACCTTTATACCGGAAGCTTTTAATGTTTGAAGCATCAGCTTTAGAGCGTCCTCTTCATTAGAGGCCATCAACTCAGCATTTTCTATATGAAGCCCTATCCCAAGGACAGAAAAATCCAACTTTGCCTTGACAAACAAGGCTTTTATCGCGGGAATAAGATAAAGCCCTCTCGCCAAAGAGTCAATTAAATTGCTCTCAGGATTCAGATCTATCGTGATCCAATCATCTAACTCTGCTATCTTATTACGAATATGACCAAGCATTACGGTTTTTCCGGAACCTCTGACGCCGGTTATAAACATGCCTCTGTAAGTCGGTACTTTTCGCGTGAAATTATCTATAATTTCTGATGTTACGAGGGTTCTTTCAATAAGCTTTGGCGGAACAAAGCTGAATTGGAGAGTATAGGGATTATCTGACTCTTTAAATTTTTTCATGTTTGATACCTTTTTCATGATATAATTGCAGTTGACTATATTATAAAACCTTTCACAACTCTTCACAACTCAAAAAAACTTTCACAACTCTTCACAACTATGACGGATTTATCTTTTTATTTCGTCATTTTTTGAGCTCCTGCTATGGCAGAACGAGGAACTTGTGTGCCCGCCAAAGTATGTGGTATTATATCACCGTTGCTTTTTATCGGATCATTATCCGATCTGTCTTTTGTTTTAAGGAGGAAGAAAAAAATGTCATTTGCAGATGCTGTTAAATCTTGTTTTTCACAGTATACCGGTTTTAGCGGAAGAGCGCGCCGTAGTGAGTACTGGTACTGGTATCTCTTTACCGGCCTCGTAAGTATTGTGCTTTCAGCATTAGCTCAATTCACCACACAGTATATCACTTTGCTCAGTCTGGCTATCCTGCTTCCAACTATCGCAGTAGAGATACGCAGACTGCATGATATCGGAAAATCAGGCTGGTTCATTTTGTTAAACCTGATTCCCTGTATCGGACAGATCATACTTATCGTGTTCTGTGTTCAGGATTCACAGCCCGGTGAAAACCAGTACGGACCCAATCCCAAGGGTATGTAAGATATTTGGTTACAGTTGAGTTTAAACAAAGGAATCGCCGCCGTCTTGCTTTACGGCGGCATTCTTTTATAATTAATACTTGCATTACATATCATGATTGGCATAAAATGAATATATGTATACGCTTGACAGAACAAATGTAAAAGAAGTCACCGAAAAGTGCGTGGGTGGGTCAGAGTTTGAGCTCCATGCGCTCCATGCGCTGGAGTTTATGACGGAGCATGTTTACACCCCGATAGGCGTAGACAGATCATATATTACTGACGGCAAGGACGGGATATCATCAGGCCTCTACCAGAAGATCACGGGAGACAGGAATTATTATCTGGGCTTTATCGATCTGCATGAAGGTCTTGTCACGATCGCCAAGGGCTTTGCCGGTGAGGAATTTGAAAATGATACGGAATTTATCCGCGATGCAACCGGTGAATTCATAAACCGTATCAACGGAGAATTTGTTATTGATTCGTCTAAATCAGACATTAACCTTGATATGGAGCCGCAGCTTTTCCTTGAAGAGGATGAGGCTGCATCGGTAATAAAACCTGCAAGCATTCTTCATATTCCCATTGCTATAGGCGGTTCGGAAGCGGAGATGCTTTTCGTTAAGGTTTAAAGATACTTTTCCCGTAGTCTCGCCGCGGGACGCAGGACTGCGGCAAGCAATGCCACGTTAACGGGATACATGATCAATACCTTGACCAAACGTGACAAAAACAGAGGAATAAACGCATTTCCATATAATATCATCAGCCATACCGGATTTAATATTAGCGAAACGATTACTGTATCAAGAGCCTGGGCTATAAGTATCCTGCCAAGGCTCTGATCTTTTTTCAGGATCAGTCCGTATATCACTCCCTGAATTATGGCTGAAACCGTAAAACCCGGAAAGAACGGGCCGGTAGGTCTTACGATATAGCAAAGTATATCTGACAGTCCTCCGAGAATGCCTCCATACAGCGGTCCGAAAAGCATACCCTCTATGGCGACAGGCAGAAACTGAAGCCTGATCTCCGACACCTGTGACAGAGGGATCTTAAAAAAACCGAATATCACGGATATGGCAAGAAGCATTGCTGAAATTGTAAGTCTCTGTATCGCTTTTTTCTGCATTTAAAGTATCCCGATCACTTCCCAGATATCAGATGTTTTCGTATCTGTCAGATATTTTTCCATCCCGGTTATTATATCCCTAACGGCATCCGGCTTTGAAAAGTTTATCATTCCCACCGCAACCATTGTGGCTCCCGCCATCATCATTTCTATGGCATCCTCCGCCGTCGCGATCCCTCCCATGCCTATAACGGGTATCTTTACGGCGTGGCTTGCCTCATATACCATCCTTACCGCTATGGGGTGTATCGCGGGACCGGAAAGCCCGCCGGTCTTATTCGCAAGCGCAAACTTTCTTTTGTATATATCTATCTTCATGGCGGTAAGAGTGTTTATAAGCGATATCCCGTCCGCTCCGCCGGATTCCGCAGCTCTTGCCATCTCGGATATGCTTGTGACATTTGGCGTAAGCTTCATTATCACGGGCTTATCCTTTGCCCTCGCCTTACATCTGGCTGTGACTTCCGACAGCATATCCGGATCAGTGCCAAACTGGATAGCGCCCTGTTTTACATTAGGACAGGATACGTTGATCTCGAGCATCTCCACCCTGTCATCATCGGCAAGCCTCTCTACCACAGCCTCGTATTCTTCTATGCTGTGGCCGCAGACATTGACAATCACGGGTACATCATATTCCGAGAGGAATTTAAGGTCTCTTTCCATAAACACATCTATCCCGGGATTCTGCAGCCCTATCGCATTTATCATCCCGGACGGGGTCTCCGTGACCCTGGGTGTCGGGTTGCCCTCCCATGGTTTATCAGACACACCCTTTGTCGTTATCGCTCCCAGCAGATTAAGGTCTACAAACCGTGAATACTCCATGCCCGACCCGAACGTTCCCGATGCCACGGTCACCGGGTTCTTGAAATGATGTCCGGCAAAATCAACACTCAGACCGTATCCCCTCCCCTGTGTATCCATATGCTATATCTCCACATCCTTAACATCAAAAACCGGCCCCTCGGTACATATCCTTGCATTGGAAACATTACTGTGCGGATCCTTTTCAGTCGTCTTTACTACGCAGCCAAGACAAACTCCAACGCCGCAGGCCATGTGCTCTTCAAGGCTTATATATGCGGGGATCTTGTGCCCCTCCGCATATTTCTTTACAGCTGAGAGCATAGGCATAGGGCCGCACGCATAGATCAGATCCGCCTGTATTCCGGCTTTTTCCATGGCTTCCAGTACATTTCCGCGGATGCCCTCGGAACCGTCGTCCGTAGCTATCAGTGTATCATGTCCCAGCGCCTTAAAATCATCCGCCAGGAAATGGTTCAGACTGCTGTCTCTGTATCCCAGTATCACAGCAGCCTTGTCTGTAAGCTTCTTTGCAAGGAATAAAAGAGACGGCGCTCCCAGCCCTCCGCCAAGCAAAACTATCTTCCTGCCGCTGATAATATCATCATCCACGGGATAGCCATGTCCCAGCGGTCCCTCAATATAAAGCGCATCTCCCTTATCACACGCGGCGATCTCACGGGTTCCGCCACCTGAAACGCGAAACACTATACTGAGCTTTACCTTTCTGCATCCGCTGCCGGATTGTCCTGCCTCTGAAACATCCGTTATGCATATCGGCCTGCCGAGAAGTTTTGAACTATCCGGCGGATATACGAGGATGAACTGACCGGGTACCGCCTCATTGCAAAGCGTCGTCTCAAATGACATTCTGTAAATGTCAGGGGCAAGCAGCTCTTTTTCTATAATCCTGGCTTTCTGTTTTATTTTTACTGTTTCCATTGCATCCGTAGATCTTGTTATAATGCAGCCCTGTATATATTCTCAATATCACCTGCCATCAGGGGTCGTATCCTTGAAAGCTTCACCGTGTCATCCATGGTTGCGTGAAGTGCCAGTGCCCTTATCTCATCATCTCCCGGAGAATCAAGCCCAAGCTCCTTCAGAGATACCGGCATTTCGATCTCGCGGAAAAAGCTCTCTGTCGCGATTATGCCAAGGATCGCCGCCTGCCTGTCATCCGCTGTATCTATGCCCCAGACATTGCGGGCATACTTCGCGAAACGGGCGGTGGCATCTTCGTAAAGATATCTTGCCCATGAAGCCCACACCGCCGAAAGGGTGGCTCCATGCGTATAATCATACTTTGCGGACAAGGCCATTCCTATCTTGTGTACCGAAAAATCCTTACCCCTTCCGAGCTCTGTCAGATTATTATGTGAGAGGGAGGATGCCCACCATATTTCAGCCATCGCGTCATAGTCGGATCTGTCATTAAGTACAAGGCGTCCGTTATCCCTTACAGTTTTCAGCACACCCTCGGCTATGCGGTCCGTCAGATCACACTTTATGTCCGGAATGAAATACCGTTCCAGCGTATGCATCATGATATCAACTATTCCGTTTTTCAGCTGCCAGTCGGGAAGACTGTCCGCAAGCGTCGGATCCATTATGGCAAAGAC